>JAEDDA010000009.1 GCA_016298185.1 Bacilli bacterium
TGTTCACCATAAAATAATTCAAAGGAAATCAAATCAACTTTATTTAAATCTTCATTAAACATATTAACTCCTGAAATTTGATGATTATCATAAGTAGTATAATAATATATACCTCTATCAGCATTCATACATGAGGTGTAAAGAGTTATTTCAAACTCATTATCATTAACCTCACAACAGCCTCGTTGTTGATCAACAGAATTGAGAATATGAAAAAACTGACTTAACTCCTCATATTCACTTTCTCCTGATTTTGAATTCATCTTAACAAAAGCAACACGAATAAACCTTGATTGTGATGATAAATCTCCAGGTAAGCCTAAGGCCCCCATTCCCCTACTATAGCATTTTAAATCAAGATCGGTCGAAAACAAATTGATAGGATTTTTGGGCGATAAATGTAAATAATTATTTAAAGCCTGCATTTGATAAGGAAATGGTGGATTATTAGTTAATACCCCAACCTTATTATCATAAATATTGATTCCTTCTTTTACAATCTCAACCGTTATTGCTTCATTTTTATCCGCAATTAGCCAATGAAGCTGCGCTAACGGAAGTTTACTACTAAATGGAATATTAACCATATTCATTTTCTGAAGCAAAACTCTTACCTCATTTACATTTTGGCATTGCGCTAAAATCCAAGGAATAAATTCAAATTGACAAATATTATCCTTATCACTATCCTCTTCATGATAACAAGCATTCCCAACAAAATTTAACCCGGCCATACAAAGCCCTTTTTCATTCATGGCATCATAATAAAGAGGATAATTTAATGCAATATGTGCCATTCCAATTATGGCATAATGATTATTCATTTCACCCTTGAATCGAAATTTAAGTGGATAATTCCTCGGAATAATAGTTACTTTATCACCGTATGAAAATTCATAATCAAGATTTCTTCCAAAGTAAAAGTTATTTTTTTTATAAGTTGCGGCAGTGCACATTTTTTTAGCCTCCCATTTTTAGCATATCACAAAACAACGGATGTAAATAAAATACTAGAAAATAAGCAAGCTCTATTATAATTGGAACGAAAATAAATATTAATTGAACAACAAATAGTTTAAAGCTACTTCCATCCTTTTTTATTAAAATAGTAACAATAATATTTATAATTGAAGAAAGGACGTATCCTATTGATCCAAATAATGCTCTTTAATGGCAAAGATAAAACATTTTAATATAAAAAGCAAACACCCTTTCGTTTTTTGAAAACAACCTGATTTGTTATAGAATTCAGCAAGTTAAATTGGAATTAACAGTTTGGTGCCGGTGCTTTAACAACAATAAACTCTAGTGTTTCTTCAGAAACATTTTTTAAGTTCATTTTTGTATGGAACGGAACTTTTAATACTGTTCCTGTTTGATATTCATGTGTTTCCTGTTCATTCAAAGTTGCTGATAATGTTCCGCGAACAACTGTAATATACACATTTTTTGCATTTGAAAAATGCTCCGGCAGACATTCACCCTTATTCAAGATCATATGCATATAGTGTATATTTTCATCAATAATTACCTTTTCAACTGTTTTGTCATTTCCTTGTGTTAATTTAAAAATTTGTTCAATCATTTTTTCCGACTCCCTTTGCTTTATATCAACTCTATAAATTCTAATTTATTTCACTTCAAGACCAATTATTTTTATTTAATTATTTCTTAATATTTTACCATAAAATCGATAATTTATACATGTAGTTGCCCACTTTGATTCCATATTTCTCAGATATTTCAAAAAGAGAAACCAAATTATTTACATGCATTTTGGCAAATTTAAGCTTTTCACTTATTGTGAATTTCATATAAAAAAGCTCCCTTCATATTGTACCAAGAATGGTTCAAATTTAAGGAGCAGTTTCATTAAATATGGTGCCCAAGGTCGGACTTGAACCGACACGGTATCGCTACCGCTGGATTTTGAGTCCAGTGCGTCTACCAGTTTCACCACTCGGGCAGCGTGTTAATTATAAATTAATTTTTGTGATTACTGCAATAATAAGTTTGGAGCGCCTGGTACGAGTTGAACGTACGACTTCAACCTTCGGGGGGTTGCACTCTAATCCACTGAGTTACAGGCGCGTCTATATCTTATTATAAATTACTCTTCTTCTATCTCTCCTGCTTTCTTTAAAGCAAACTTACTGACCATTGGTCCGATAAGTTCATAAATAAGAGTAGAAGTTAATATAATCGCAATAATTAATGATCCCGCTAAACGGGTAACTTCATCTTCACTAGAACCAAATAAAGCGGATGCTGTTGTCGCTAAACCAATTGCCACACCAGCTTGTGGAATTAACGCAAAACCCAAGTATTTTTTGATTTTTGGTTCGCATTTTGCAATATTTGCGCCAGTAAAGGCACCGAGCCATTTACCAACAACACGGAACACGATATAAATACCTGCGATTGCTAAGACGATTAAACCTGACTTATTAAAGAAGATTGTTAAATCAAGTGAAGCGCCAGAGATAACAAAGAACATCAAATAGATAGGAGAAGTAAATCTATCCATAACATCAAGTGTACGTCCACTATCCTTGCACATATTGGTGTATACCGCACCAATCATCATACACATAAGTAATGAAGATAATTCAAATCCACCTAGTTGAGGCATCTTAAATAGGAAGTACAAACCACACGCTAGGAAGATAGAAAATATAGCAATGATTAATCTGTTGTTTCTAGATTTGAACCATTTGTCCATCAATGAAATCAAGAAACCTAATGCCGCGCCAATAGATAAGGAAATTAAAATTTCAATTATTGGTTTAACAAGCATCTTATAAATATCAAATGTTCCTGTTCCCGCAGCAAGCGTGGTTGCTACTTGGAATAAAATAGAAAACAAAATAAGAGCTGCCGCATCATCTAAAGCAACGACTGGTAATAATGTGTCCACCATTGGTCCACGCGCTTTATATTGCTTGATAATCATTAAAGTAGCCGCAGGTGCGGTCGCACTTGCGATTGCGCCAAGAGTGAATACTAATTCCCAAGTTACTTGTGTTGGGAAAATGAAGTGGGCCACCACTAAAGCAGCAATAACTAAAATAG
The DNA here is from genome assembly GCA_016298185.1 of Bacilli bacterium. Taxonomy (GTDB): domain Bacteria; phylum Bacillota_I; class Bacilli_A; order RFN20; family CAG-826; genus RUG13091. The sequence continues at coordinate 3,073 of JAEDDA010000009.1, forward strand.
AGGCAAATAACGCTTCAAAGATAGTAATAATAATTACTTTCTTACCAACTGCTTTAATCGTGGAAATTTTAAAAGATGTACCAATAGAAAAAGCAATAAATCCTAGGGCAATTGTACTGACCCATTTAATCTTATCAATGAATCCATAAATGACGCTTTCTCTAATGCCATCATATGTAAAGTTGTTAAATAATAAACCGAATACAAAAGGACCCATGATAATGCCGGTTAGGATATAACCAGTAACATTAGGTAATTTAAGAACCTTCATTATTCTTGTGGACAATAAAGCCGCAAGCAAAAGAAGGGCAATGTAAACAAATATATGAACGTATTCCATGACTAATTAGATTGATCCTTCGTAATCGGCGATATCGCGTGAATACATAAAGCCTTTTATATCTTTGAAGTTATTTGTGTATTGGCGGATAATTTCTTTAATATGTTCGAGTCTATTATCTTCGACAACAAATAAGCAGAGAACGCTTTCAAGCATTTCCACTTTTTCATATTGCCGTAAAGAGAAGAAATGATGATCACCTGGGTAGTCATCAATAGCGTGTTTTAAAGATTCAGTGCTCACCACTGTCGCATTGTAACCTTCCAATTTTAATTGTTCTAAAGCAGCAACTGCTTTTTCGGAACTTTTAAGAACTAAATACAATTCTTTTTTCATGTTCATCACCTTCGTTATTTATTAATAAATAATTAGTTGTTTTTGGTGCGGCCAAGAAGATTTGAACTCCCACGGGTTTCCCCACTAGCGTCTGAAACTAGCGCGTCTACCATTCCGCCATGGCCGCAAGAAACGTGTTATCTTACGACACCACGTTTTTCATCTTCTTGTTTTTGTAAGACTTTGAAATCAATCTTACCTAATAATGTCTTTGGCAGTTCATTACAGAATTCAATTTCTTTAGGAACTGACCATCTAATAAGATATTTTCTACAAGTATCCATAATCGCATTTCTCATGCCTTCTTCATCGAAGAACTTTGCAACAACGAATATCTTAATAGCGCTTTGTAATCTTGGATCAGGAATTTCAATTGCACAGCAAGCTTCCACTCCTGGAACGGATTCAACAAGTCTTTCAATTTCGGTTGGGAAAACTCCAACACCAGAGACTTTAACTACTCTTTTCTTTCTTTGCTTAAAGAATACATAGTTATCTTTATCCATATATCCTAAATCACCAGTATATAACCAGCCATCTTTGACTGCTTCTTTAGTGGACTTCTCATCATTGTAGTAGCCGTTCATAATCGCACCACTCTTAAGGATGATCTCGCCAATCTCGCCTCTTGGAAGTTCTTTACCATTATCATCAACAATCTTAAATTCCGCACCAGACATTGGATAACCAATACTTCCTTCTCTGTTGTGGTCATAGGTGTTAACGATATTGACACAAACTGCTTCGGTTAAACCATATCCTTCAAATAATTGGCAATGAGAGCCATTCTTCTTCATGGTTTCATTCCATTCTTTTTGGAGATTGGTATTTAATGAATCACCACCGCAGAAAACAACATGTAAGTTTTTAAGTCCTTTATTATGTGTGAATTCTGGACATTTCAATAAACTTTCATACATTGTTGGAACACCAGTAATGCATGTAACTTTGGTCTTTTTCATTATCTTTGCCGTCTCTTTTGCGGAGAATTTAGGCACTAAGATACATGAGAATCTTGTAATTAATGGAGCGTGCATTGTGATGCCTAAACCGAATCCATGGAAGGATGGTAATACCGCAAGCATACCTCCGCCACGAACTTGTTCTGGTTTTAAAGATAAGAATTCACAAGCATGTTCAGCAACACAGTTAATATTGTTATCAGATAAACAAATGGTCTTTGGATCACCGGTTGTGGAACCACTATGTAAGAGGATAGAAGTTTCACTAGCTTTGCCAGTAACTGTTTCTGGAATATGACCAGTTGGTTTTAAATCTTTTAAATATTTGAAACCTTTGAAAGAGCCTCTCCATTTACCGAGTTTCTTTCTAATAGCTCTATTCATAAAGTTGTGATAGATAAACTTTTTACCTAAAGGTAAGAAATCTTCGATACGGGTCACGATGACCATATCAGATATTTCTCTATATCTTTCAACTTCTTTAGCGACACGTTGTTCGAATAAGAAAGCAAATTTAGTTTTTGTTTGATTGATAATGGATTTAATTTGGTTGAATGGAGTAAATGGATGGACGAAGTTACAAATCGCACCAATCTTATTCGCGGCATAGAACAAAATTAAAACTTCTGGAATGTTAGGTTGGGCGATTAATAAAACATCACCTTTTTTAACATCTAAACGATTTGCCAAAATATCAGACATGCGGTCAATGAGCTTTCCGAATTTTTTAAAACGGATTTTCTTACCTTGATAATAAATGGCTAAGCCGTGAGGATAATCCAAAACAGCTTCGTGTAATTTTTCATAAATAGTTGGATTTTGCATAATTATTTACCTAAAAATATATTCAACAAAGACAAAACACCGATAATAACAATGACATGAACACCATAAATGATTAAGGAGTGACGACCCATAAAACATAATGGTCTTTCCCAATTACCTCTTTTCTTGATAAGAGATTTTCTTTCTGGCAAGTAGAATAATTCGGAGAAGTAAGCACCCGCAAAAAAGAAGAAAATAAATGGGAATAATGGTAACCAGTCAGCGTTGCTATCTGGATATGTTGGCCTAAATAGAGCAGGTATATGAACGACTAATTCTTTCTCTTCCACATAACTGACAAGATGTGGATATAAGAACCAGCTTAATAAGAACATGACGAGGACACCTATAATCACTACTCTCCATCCACCTTTTTGGAAGAAACAGTAAAATAAGGTCGACCAGGCTAAAACAGCAATAATGTTAAAGTTAATACTTAAGGTGCTTAGATTAAGCGGTTTAGCAAGGAACATTGTTCCTAAATTTGAAACAACTGCAAGTATCGCCGCAATCGCAAGCATCTGTGCTGCTCTAATCCAGTTATTCTTAGAGAAAGCAGTAGAAACACCAGAAACAAAGCAGAAACCAATAAGGGCAAGGAATCTCACGATCTGACGAACATCATGGTTCCAATAGAAAGAGGTAACTTTGTATATTCCAGCGCCACCTTTCCAACCTTGTGAGAAAATCATAAGGAAACAAAAGAGGTGGTCCATAACAACAAGACCAATTAATAATCCACGAATAAAATCTATTTCGTGTATACGTTTCTCAAATGCACCTGGTTTTCTAGTAATTGATTCGTTTTGTAATGCTTGTTCGCTCATACCTAACAAAGTATATACCATTTCATATTTTATTAAAATATCCAAGAATGATATAAAACGATGGTAAATAAAAAATGATAATCATAAGATTATCATCCTTATAAGCTGGTCGGAAAGATGGGATTTGAACCCATGACTTCTTGCTCCCGAAGCAAGCGCGCTACCAAACTGCGCTACTTCCCGATATCCCTTTCTTTTAGAAAAGGGTTAATTGATCTGATTCGTCGAGGTCATCGAGCACACCCATTTTAGTTAAGTCTTCAACGTTTGTCGAAGATAATTTGGTGCGGCGTAATAATTCTTCTTTAGAATGGAACGGTCCGTCTTTTCTTGCTTCTACGACTGTAGAGGCGTTGTTTGCGCCTAAACCATCGATAGTAATAAATGGTGGAATAAGAGCATTATTTTCTTTATCAACCACGAAGTTTGTGGCATCACTCTTTTCTAGGGAAATATTCTCAAATTTATATCCACGTTGCACCATTTCTAACGCCATAGATAAAGTCTTGATTAAGTCTGTTTCTTTTGGAGATATCTTTTCGGTCTTACTACGAGATTTAAGTTTAAGTTCATCAAGTCTATCAATAATAGCTTGTTCACCTTTAACCATTGCTTGCACATCATAATGGTCACATCTAACACTAAAGAATGTAGCGTAGAACTCTAATGGATAGTAAATCTTATAATAACCCACACGGACCGCTTGAGTAACATAAGCAACAGCGTGCCCTTTAGGGAACATGTATTTAATTAAATTACAGGAATCTAAATACCATTGAGGAATCTTATGAGCCTTCATAATCTCCACATATTCGGCTTTTAATCCTCTGCCTTTTCTCACGTCTTCCATGATGGCGAAAGAAATGTTTGGAGGTAATCCTTTGCCGATTAAGTAAGTCATAATATCATCACGACATCCGATAACTTCTCTTAATGTAGCTTTTCCTTCTTGGATGAGTTTTTCAGCGTTACCCGCCCAAACGTCAGTACCGTGTGATAAACCAGAAATAATAACTAAGTCTGAGAACTTACTTGGTAAAGTTTGTTCAAGAATTCTTCTAGAGTTTTCAGTACCGAATTCAGGGATACCCATAGCACCTGTTTTATTTTGTAAATAGTCATGTTTAATGTTTAATGCTTTCGCGGAATTGAACAATGATAAAACAGTAGGATCATTCATTGGAATGTCATGGATATCAACACCAGATAATTGGCTCATCATCTTTAATGCCATTGGGTCAACGTGACCTAAAAGGTCAAGCTTCAAAATAGTATCGTGGATAGAATGGAAATCGAAGTGTGTTGTCTTCCAGTCCGCATCCATGTTATCAGCAGGATATTGAACAGGGGTAAAATCATAAACTTCAAAGTTATCAGGAACAACAACGATACCACCTGGGTGTTGGCCTGTTGTACGTTTAACACCAACGCACCCAGAAGCTAAATAAGCAATCTTAGCACGTGGATATTCATCTGGATTCATGCCGAGTCTTTCAATGTAACCACGAGCAAAACCAAATGCGGTCTTTTCTTCAACACCGGATATAGTTCCTGCTCTAAAAACATTATCAGCACCTAAAAGAACCTTGGTGTATGCATGGGCTTTCGATTGATAGTCTGGTGGAAAGTTAAGGTCAATATCAGGAGTTTTCTCCGCATTGAAACCTAAGAATGTTTGAAATGGAATGTTTTGTCCATCGTGGATCATCTCTTCACCACATATTGGACATTTCTTATCTGGTAAGTCATCTCCACTTCTTACATCTGGATCAACTTCATTAACCCACTCTAAGTGGTGACAGTGTGTGCAAATATAATGAGGTGGAAGAGGATTAACTTCGGTAATATTTGCCATTGTGGCTACTAAAGAAGAACCAACAGATCCACGGCTGCCAACGATAAATCCATCTTCGTTAGCTTTCTTAATAATCTTATGAGCGATGTAATAAATAACAGAATAACCATTGGAGATAATACCATTGAGTTCGGTTTCTAATCTGTTTTGAATAAGTTCTGGTAATGGGTCACCATAAATACGATGTGCTTTGGCAAACACCATATCAGTGAGTTCTTGTTCACATCCTTCGATATGAGGTGTGTACAAGTGATCGTTAGGAACTGGTTTTAAAGATTCAATTTGATCTGCAATCTTATTTGTATTTGTAACGGTAATTTCGTAGGCTTTTTCTTCACCTAAGAATTTCATACATTCAAGCATTTCATCAGTGCTTCTAAAATGTTGATCTGGGTTTTCAAATTGAGGAAGACGACTACGCTTATATGGATTTAGTGGGTGAGATACACCACCTAATCCTTTAGCAGAGATATAAACATCACGATATTTCTTATCGCTTCTCTTCACATAGTGACAGTCACCTGTAGCAACAACCATCTTGCCGATATCATCTGCGGCTTTGACTATATCTCTCACATATCTTTCTACGCTGTCAGCGTCCATTTCACCCATATTAACTAGCCAAGAGTAGTTTTCTAATGGTTGGACTTCAATATAGTCATAGAAAGACATAACTTTCTTTAATGTTTCTTCATTTCTTGTGGATGCAGTATCAAATACCTCACCATTAAAACATGCTGAACCCACTAGTAAGTGATCTCTTAAGTTTTGTAATTCTCTACGAGGAACTTTTGGAACACCAGCAAGATATTCAACGTGAGATAAAGAAACTAATTTAAATAATTGTTTTAAACCCGCTTTGTCTTTTGCTAAAGCAGTGACATGGACAGGTCTAAAATTAGTTAAGTGTTCTTGTGTTACTTTTAAATCCGCAAGTTGTGCGTGTGTAATATTTGGAATCTCTTTGTTCAAAAGAACAATCATAGGTTGCCAAGCTTCATTTAAAACAGCGGCGTCGTAGTCAGCACGGTGAGCCACTTCTGGATCGTAATTTACTTCGAAGTTACGACATAAAGCACCTAAGTTATGGGCTCTTTGTTTAGGGAAGAGATACCATGCTAAGGCTAAGGTATCAATAACTGGATTAGTTAATTGTTCTCTGCCTGAATTCTTAAGTTCTTCTTGCAAGAAAGAAATATCGAAGTCGGCGTTATGTGTAACCAAAATAGCGTCCTTCATAAATTCGAGAATTTGTGGGAAGGCTTCATCAATGGTTGGTTGGTTTTTCACCATCTCATTTGTAATATGAGTGAGGTTGCTAATCTTGCTAGAAATCTTAATTCCAGGATTAATCAAAATATCTAATCGGCCTGTTTCAATACCGTTTTCAATACGGACTGCACCGAATTCAATAATCTTGTCATAACGACAACTTAAACCAGTTGTTTCTAAGTCGAGAACAACGTATTTTGCTTTACTTAATGGGATATTTACAGGGTTTTTGATGGCATTTAATTCATCTTCAACCATATAAAATTCACAGCCATAAAGAACTTTTAATCCTGTTTTCTTGGCTGCATCTTGGGCATCAGGATATCCTTGAACAACAGCGTGGTCGGTAATGGCAATTGCAGTATGTCCTAAGGCTTTAGCGTATTCACAATAATCAATCATTGTGCCCACACCATCCATTGAAGACATTGTGCTATGGAGGTGAAGTTCGACACGATGTTCTTCTCTTTCTTCAGGTTTAACTTCATCTGGAGGAAGGATATCTATATAGTGACCTTTAATTTGTAAGGCCTTTGTGTAGTCATCAATATGGGCAACACCTCTAATACGAACATTAGTGTTTCTCACCAAGTTTTTAATAACTTCATCATTCACTTGGCTATTTTCATACATGTTGACATAGATTGCGCCACCTTGTTCATCACCAACACCGACATTGAGTCTTTTTCTTCCACCGAATTCTTTAATCTCGATGGAGAAAATCTTGCCGTTAAAGTCGACGTTACCACTATTGGCGTTAATGGAATCGATATTATCTATTGGTTGGTAATTACCACGTTTATTTAGTCTTGCTCTCTTTCTTTCTTCTTGCATTGCTTTATAGTTGCGCTTTGCTTGTTCTAGGAAAGATTCAGAAGCATTCTTCACTAATTCTTCTCGATCTCTTTCGATAAGTTCTTCCGCAACACTTGCATCATTAGCTTCAACTTCATCCACTGTTGCGATAGTTTCATCAGCAGCGGCGTCAGCCTCTTTAACTAATTTTTTCATTTTGCGGTCGCTGATGACCACTTCTTCTTCTTGAGGTTTAACTGTTTCAGTAATCACAAAATCGTAGTTAATAAAGTCTAAAAACGCTCTAAAGTCCTCGATTTGCAATTTATATTGTTCTTGTTCTGCTTCATCAGCGTATTCGATGTTCATATAACCATCATCTGTACCGGTAACCTCAAGGTTATGTGGTAGGCGGTAAAGAGTTTGATACCAATCTTCAAATAAAGATGAAACATCTTTGAAGTTTGGTCTCACTAAATATGAGAAGCGTAATAAGTATTTATATGTAATGTTTTCCAAACAATCTTGGAATTCTCTAAGTAAAGAATAATTCCATGGCGTTTGTTTAACAATCACCATATCTAATCTTTTTGGATCAAAACGATTGTATCCCACCATTTCAAAATCCATATCAAAATCTTCGACATTGCTGACGTGGATAGATTTTAAGAAACGAATCATTTTGTCTGTCATAAAACTAGAATAAGTAAGTAATAATATCTTTCACTACTAATACAATCATAAAGGTGAAGAGCAGTCCAAGTCCAACAATTGAAACAATTGTTTTGACTTTGTTTGGAATTTTCTTTTTTGTTATGGATTCAACGGCTAAAACTAGAAGTTGATAACCATCAAGTCCAGGGAATGGAAGCAAATTAATTATCGCTAAGTTGACGGATAATGCACCCCATAAGTAGATGTATTTTCCAATTCCTAAGTTTTGCAAAACGCTTGTGGATTCAAATCCGATTGCGACAATGCCGCCTAAAGAGTTCCAAGTATCTTTTGTAAATAATGTACCAAGAGCTCTAAAAATCAATGTGCTAGATTCACCAAAATCCACAAATGCTTGTCCAATGGCTTTAAAAAATGGGAGAGGTTTATTGACTTGGAGATATAAAGAATAACCAAAGTCTTCTAATTCACCTTCCACACGATTAATAGTGATTGGGTGAGATTCAAATTCAATACCCTTATTGCCCTCTTCATTGAACTTGGTCACTGTTTTAAAGTCGATAGTTACTGAAAGAAATTTAGAATTATAAGGAATCTGTTTTGAATAATCGACTTTCAATGTTCCTTCACCAGTTGCTTGGCTGAACAAGACAATAAAGCGATTCATTTGAATATTTTTGAAGTCTTTAATATCTTTGGTGTCAATGAACGCATAGACTGTTTCAGTTGTTGCGTCAGCGTATTTAACTGTCGCGGCGTTATCAAGAAGATAATAAGTCTTGTTATCTTCGACATACCATTCATCTTTATTAGCGGCGACTTCGTCATCTAAGGCAATGATATCTAATGTCTTTAAACCAGCTTCTTCCGCTTTGCTACCTTCGGAAATAGCCATATTTCTTAAATATAATTGTTTGTCACTACAAGCCACATTCTTTATAAAGAATAAATGAAGTGCTAAAACGGTATTCATGGTAACACCTGCTACTAAGATAATGGCTCTTTTCCAAGCTTTGGCTTTTTCTAAAGAACGACTTTCATCAATTTGTTGTCCATTAGGGAGTTCTACTCCTTCCCCATACATAGAGACATATCCACCAAAAGGAATAATTCTTAGTGAAAAATATGTTTCGCCAGTTTTTCTTTTTTTATGGATAAGTGCAGGACCAAAACCGATAGAATACTCCATGACATAAACTTTGAAGATTTTTGCCGCAGTAAAATGACCTAGTTCATGAATCATGATGAGGATAGATAAACAGAGAATAAATAAGAGTATGTAAAGTATTGTACTAATTACGGGTGGCATTATTTATTCCTCCATTTCTTAATCATTTCACTCGCTTCTTGACGAGTTTTTAAATCTATTTCTAATATTTGCTCATAACTTGGATGAACAATGTTTTGGTGTTTTTTCATTAATTTATTAACAATTTCCTCAATAGCTAAGAACGGGATTTCATCTTTTAAGAAGGCATTAACCGCCACTTCGTTTGAGGAGTTAAACACCGCACCATAAGTTCCCTTTTGTTCAATAACATATTTAGCGAGTTTAACAATCGGATATCTCTTAAATGAGAAATCATGGAAATGTAAGTCTTTAAATTGATCGAGTGATTGCGCAGACACTGTTTTAAAGTCAGTCATAAATTCATATAAGGCTAACTTAATCGGATTTCTCATATCTGGTTTAGATATATCTAATCTTAATGAGCCATCCTTATAAACGATATAGGAATGGATCATGCTTTCATCGTGTAATTTGATACCAATTTGGTTATATGGGCATCCAAATAAATAATGGGCTTCAATAACCTCAAAAGCTTTATTGATCATTGTGGCGCAGTCAATGGTAATTTTATTACCCATCTTCCAAGTTGGATGTTTTAAAGCATCTTCCGCTTTAACATTAATAAGTTGTTCTCTATTTAATTTTCTAAATGCACCACCAGAGGCGGTAAGCATAACTTTAGAAATGTTAGAGGAATCCACCATTAAGCATTTCTTAATCGCGGAATGTTCGCTATCGATAGGATATAACTTGCCATGTCCATTATTTAGGATATTGTTAACAAGTTCACCGCCAACGACTAACGCTTCTTTATTAGCAAGACAAACAATCTTGTCTTTTTCTAAGGCGTATAGTGTTGGTTTTAATCCAACAAATCCAACAAGTGCGTTAACAACCATATCTGTGTCTGTATCAATAAGTTTTAATAATCCATCATCTCCACTAAAGAAGGAAATGTTTGGATATTTATTTTGATAGTAATTAACTTTGTTTTTATCCTTGATGCAAATCGCTTTAACATCAGGATACATATTTATAAAATGAGCGAGCTTTCTTGTCTTAGAGCCAACAGAAAACGCCACTAATGTAAAATCAGTGGGATTATGTCTCATGACATCAAGAGTTTGACTGCCAATCGAACCAGATGCTCCAAGCAAACAAATCTTTCTCATAAATAATTAGTAAGCTACAAATTGACTCCAATATTGGAAAAGGGTGATAAATGCACCAGCGGCTAGCAAAGAGAAGATAACGCTATCAAGTCTATCTAAGACACCACCATGACCTGGCATGATATTGCCGAAGTCTTTAATTTCAAAGTGTCTTTTCGCAGAGGAGAAAACGAAGTCTCCTAAAACACTAGCAAAAGGAATAACAAGTGATAAGACAAGTATCAAATACCAATGTTTTTGGTCTAAAACTCCATACACTAATGGGTGACCACAGATGGAGAAGATAAAACCAAAGGCAAATGACACAATTGTGGAAATAATAATGCCACCGAAGAATCCTTCCCAAGTTTTCTTAGGAGAGATACGTGGATTAAGTTTATGCTTTCCGAAGAAGACACCGATGAAATAAGCACCGATATCAGTCATAAATGTACCGAGCAAAACATAAACGATTAATAAACACGACTCTAAATTGTCATATAAATTGAGGTAACTAGTTCCTAGTGCCGTTCTTATATCATCAGGGAGCTGTTGACTTGGGAAATATCTCACAACAAGTGCACTTTGGAAACCAAGAGTAATGGTTAACATCATAGTGAAGATAAAACATGCATCTCTCACAGTAAAACCTTTATCGATAATAACCATGACGAATAAACCGCATACACTTAATACAAGTATTAAGATGGATATATATAATTCATCAAACATGGTATATAAGTGCCAGTTAAATTCTTTCGCGCCAGTAACGAAATCGGGGATTGACATAATCATTGGCCAATAGGCCATTAATAAAGCTAAAATCCAGGCAACGATATAAAGGGCGATATTATATTTCTTTTTCGCACAATGGATGATTTCATATGTACTAACAAAAATGACGAAAGTTACAAAGGCGAAGAAAAAGAAATCGCCTAAAATGACTAAAGGAATACAAATCACACCTGCGACAATCGCAGAAATGATGCGTGTTTTCATGCTCGCTTTGGTTTCAGGAGTCAATTCATTTGGTTGTAATTCCGGATTTGTTTTTATCATTCTTTGATACCTCCAAATCTTCTATGTCTAGTGTTATATTCATCAATACATTTATGTAATTCTTCTTTAGTGAAATCTGGCCAAGTGGTTGGTGTGAAAATAAATTCAGCATAGGCTAACTGCCAAGGCATATAGTTAGATAATCTTTGTTCGCCACTAGTTCTAATTAATAAATCAACTGGAGGCAAATCTTTTGTGTAAAGATATTCTTCAAAGTTATCGATATTTAAGGAATTGATATCTCTTTTTCCTTCCTTAACATCATTTGCGAACATCTTTGCTGCTCTTACGATTTCCGCTTTGCCACCATAGTTTAAACAAATGTTAAAAGTAAAGTTCTTACCGTCTTTAGTTCTTTCAATTGCGTCATTAACAACCTTTTGTGTTTTTAAAGGTAATTTAGTTAAATCACCAGAAGCGATAATACGGCATCCATCTCTTAACATACGGTTAATTTCTTTTTTAAAGAAAATCTCTAAATAATTAAAGAGATGTTTGATTTCCGCTTTTGGACGATTCCAATTTTCCGTAGAGAAAGCATATAAGGACATGGCCTTAATACCAATGGAATAGCATTCTTCATAAATATCGGTGACTCTTTCACACCCTTCCTTATGTCCGAGATGTCTTGGTAAGTGTCTTGCTTTAGCCCAACGGCCATTGCCATCCATAATGAAGGCAATATGTTTTAATTCGTTTTGATTAGCCATAATACTTTAGGTTATTATACAATAAAAAGCCGCTATTAAAAATATAATAGAAATAAAAAAGACCATTGCTAATAAACAACGGTCTTAATCTACAAATATTATTTTATTTGCCTTTTGCAACTTTAGCAGATTCAGCTTTACATTTGTTCGCGCCTTTTGAGTTATGAACCATCAATGTTGCACATTGGTTTTTAACAATCTATGTGCTATATTCTTCTGCTAATTTTTGTATCGAAGAGTTTGGTTATATTGTCGCTGCCACTAATGAAAAGTTGCTATTTGCCATCGGAATCGCGCTTTGACACACGATACACTTTTCCAGCCCTATAAACATCCTCTTTAGATTGTCATGATTTCCTTTTCTTTTTCACTCACGACACTATCGATATTTTTGATTGCTTCATCAGTGACTTTTTGGATATCTTCAGTCGCTCTTTTTTGATAGTCTTCACTCATGGAATCATCTTCTTTAACAAGGTCCATGTAGTCACGACGGATATTTCTAATTGCCACTTTGGCTTCTTCGCCATATTTCTTGGCTTGTTTGGTAATTTCAATACGTCTTTCTTGAGTTAAGGCAGGGATAATTAAACGGACAACTGTGCCTTCATTTATTGGATTTAAGCCGAGATTTGAAGCGTTAATCGCAGAAACGATTGATTTTACATCGTTCTTATCATAAGGCTTAATAAGAAGTTGTCTTGGTTCAGGAATTGTAATAGAAGAGATTTGGCTAATTGGTGTCATTGAACCATAGTAGTCAATTTCCACACCCGCCACAATTGCAGGAGATGCACGACCAGTTCTAAGAGTTGCTAAATTTGAACGTAATGAATCGATAGTTTTGTTCATTCTACCTTGTGCTTCTAATGCGATTTCATCCATAAAATTATTCTCCTTTTCTACAAGTGGTTCCTAAGGTATCGCCCATAGCCACTTTGATAAAATTTTCTGGGTCAGACATTGAGAAGATTCTCACCTCAACATCTTGTTCTTTAATTAATTCTACAGCAGATAGGTCCATAATTTGAAGATTCTTATCAATAATTTCTTGGAAAGTTATCTTGTTGAAGAACTTTGCATCAGGATATTTTGTTGGATCTTTGTCATAGACACCCTCCACACCATTCTTGCCCATGAATATAGCTTCACACTTGGTTTCTAACGCTCTTAAGGTTGCTGCGGTATCTGTTGTAAAGAATGGACGACCAGTACCACCAGCTAAGAAAACGATATAACCATGTGCCATTGCATCCATAGCTTTTTCTGGGGTGTAGGCGGTTGTAATATCACTAATTTCAGGAAGTGCGGAGAAGACAACAGAGCGGACACCGAGTTCTTTTAAAGCACTAGACATCGCCACAGCATTAATAACTGTGCCCATCATACCCATGTAATCGGCTGGTGCGCGTTCAATTCCAATATCATCAGCTAATTTACCGCGCCAGATATTTCCTGCGCCAATGACGACGGCAATTTGAACTCCTTTATCGTGTAGTTCTTTCATCATCTTGGCCATTTTCTTAACACAATCGACATTAAGAATTTGCATTGCGGATTCATCTTTTAAAGCTTCGCCACTAAGTTTTAATAACACTCTTTTGTACATAATTCGCCTCCTGATTCTTTTTAAAAAAAGAAACACCAAAACGGTGTTTCTAAATAATTATTTCATTTGAGACATGACTTCATTAGCGAAATCATCTTGTCGTTTTTCAATACCTTCACCAACTTGGTAACGGACAAATTTTAAAACGTTAACGCCTTTTTCTTTAAGTACTTGTGCGACTGTCTTGGAATCATCCATTAAGAACGCTTGTGAACCTAAGACCATTTCGGAATAGTATTTTGTCACTTTTGCATCGATGATCTTTGCTAACATTTCGGCTGGTTTACCAGCGAGTTTTGGATCATTCTTTGCAGCTTCTAATTGAACTTGTTTTTCGTGTTCAACATCAGCAGCGTTAACATCATTCAATGATAAATATTGTGGGTTGTTAGCAGCGATGTGCATTGCTAAACCTTTACCGAGTTCGGCGTCTTCTTTATCAAGAGCGACGGCAACTGCAATTTTACCACCCATATGGATGTAGCTTGCGATGTAAGCATAGTTTGCTTTATCTAAGATAACGAATCTACGAAGATCAAACTTTTCACCCATCTTAACGGTAGCATCTGTGAATAAATCTTTTGTTAATTCTTTAGCAGCTTCTAAGCTTGCTGGTCTGTTCTTAAGAATTAATTCAGCACAGCCTTCCACTAAAGCACGGAATGCATCACCTTTCGCAACGAAGTCTGTTTCACAGTTAACTTCGAGAACGACGACACAACCACATTTTTCACAAACCTTTGTAATTGCTAAACCTTCAGCAGCAATACGGTCTGCTTTCTTTGCGGCTTTTGCTAAGCCTTTTTCTCTTAACCAGTCTGTGGCTTTATCTAAATTGCAATCATTGGCTAATAATGCGCCTTTGCAATCCATTAAACCGGCACCGGTTCTATCACGTAAGACTTTGATTAAATCAATTAAATTTTCTGCCATTATTTGTTTTCTCCTTCAGCTTCTGCTTTTGGGGCTTCTGCTTTTGGTTCTGCTTTCTTTCTTGGGGCTGGTTTTCTGGCTGGTTTTTTGCCTTCTTCACCATTAGCGGCGTTTCTAGCAGCTTCACGTTCCGCTTGTTCTTTTTCCCAAGCTTCTTGACGAGCTTGTCTTTCAGCTCTGATTCTCGCTAATTTTTCAGCGTTTTCTTTTTCTGTTTGATGAATGACATCTTTCATGGTGATGGATTCGCCTTCGTCTTTAACATATGCGACAACTGGTAATCCACCTTTGCTTTCGACGATGGCGTCAGCGATAACCGCTAAGATTAAGCTAACGGAACGAATTGCATCATCGTTTGCAGGAATGACATAATCAACGACATCTGGATCGCTGTTTGTGTCAATAATACCGAAGACTGGGATTCTTAATTTACGAGCTTCAGCAACGGCATTGTGTTCAACGCGTGGGTCAACGACAAATAACGCGTTAGGAACTTTTCTCATTTCCTTGATACCTTCGAGGTTCTTGGATAATTTTTCTTTTTCTTTTCTAAGTTGAGCAGCTTCTTGTTTTGGTAAGAGGTCTAATTCGCCTTCTTCTTCTCTTCTTTCGAGTTCTTTCAAGAATCTGATTCTGGATTGGATGGTTTTGAAGTTTGTTAATGTACCACCTAACCAACGGTTGTTGATGTAGAAGGATCCAGAACGTAATGCTTCAGCTTGGACTGCTTCTTGGCATTGTCTCTTTGTGCCGACAAATAAGACTTTACCACCATTATCAACGATTTCTTTCATTGCCTTGTAAGCAACGCTAACTAGATCGACTGTTTGTTGTAAGTCGAGAATGTAAACACCATTACGAGCACCATAGATGTATTTCTTCATCTTTGGGTTCCATCTGCGTGTTTGATGACCGAAATGAGAACCAGCTTCTAACAATTTCTTCATTGTGATGACTGGTGCATCAGGATCATGCATAACTGCTGCCATTTCATTAGCTGCAGGTGCCGCTTCTTCTTGAGCGACTACTTTCTTTTCTTCTTCACTCATTTTGTGAGCCTCCTTATGTTTTGTCCTCCACCGCTTCTAGGAACTCAACCACCTCCGCAATCTTTAGCGAGGCACAACGGGAGTTCAATCCACAGTGTGTGTAGTCTGTGATTATTCACAGCGTGTTATATATTACCAAAAGCCTTTGTCTAAGACAAGGCATTATTTATTTTCGCATTTCTTTCGCGCTCTCGGAAATGCATCAATGTATGCCTGTTTCATAGCTTCACTCGAGATGTGTGTATAAACCTGTGTGGTATTAAGAGAAGCGTGGCCCAAAAGTTCTTGAATAACCCGCAAATCTGCACCATTTTCCAATAAATGGGTGGCAAAACTATGTCTTAATAGGTGTGGATGAAGACCGACAAAAGTACCGGTTTTTTCTTCAATTTGGTCAAGGATATATTCAAGTCCACGAGTGGTTAATTTTGGTTCTTTTAATTCTTTGCCGCTTTTCTCAAAAACTGGTTCGAATGGTCTATCACTTAAGAAAATCAATGATGTATTAACTTGCTTCTTGGCGAGTAATTTTGGTCGACAAACATCAATATATTTTTGCACCGCAACTTTGCATTCATCGGTAAATGGAACAAGTCTTTCTTTGTTACCTTTACCATTAACTCTCACAATACGAGTTCTAAAATTAATGTCTTGTAAAGTAAGGTCCACTAGTTCACTAGCACGTAGTCCACAGTAATAAAGAAGAGATAAAATAGCCTGATCTCTAATTGCGAGTTCATCAGTTCTTTTTGCGTTTTCTCTTAATATTTCTTGGATTTGATCACGATATAAAGCGTGAGGAAATTTCTTATCTGTTTTTGGCGAATCCACAAGTAAGAATGGATTCTCTTTGACAACATGATGATCCACCAAGTAGTAATAGAAATGCCTTAAGGAAGATAATCTTCTCTTACATGATCTTTTAGATATTCCAGCATTTAATTCATCAGTCAAAAAATTACGGATGGTGATTTGATCCACTTCATCCATCAATGTTCCTTCTTTTAATAAAAAATCAAAAAACTTTTCGACATCGAATTTATAACTTTGTACTGTCTTAGGAGAGTACTTTCTTTCGTTTAATAAGTAGTCCAAAAAGTCATGGGTTTGTTTGTTCATAAAGTTATTGTAATTTATTAAAAGAAAAAACGGAAATTATTTCCGTTTCTTTTTATACATTTTTTCCATGTAGTTACAAGTTGGATAATTGGTACATCCAAGGAAGTAACCATATTTGCCTCTCTTTTTGATGAGATGGCCACCGCAATCAGGACATGGTTTGACATATTGAGATTCATCAATCACCACTTTTTCTTCTTTCACATAGTGGCAGGTTGGGAATCCAGAACAGGCAACAAACTTTTTGCCTTTTTTGTCTTTTCTTTCCACAAGTGGTTTGCCACATAAAGGACATGTTTCACCAGTATAGATGACTTCCTTCTTTTCCTTTTGGACATATTTACAAGCCGGATAATTACTACAGCCAATAAATCTTCCATTAGTACCTTCTTTATAGACAAGTGGGGAACCACATTTTGGACATAAATCACCTGTTGGCTCTTCTCGATCTTTGTACATGATTAAGTTAGCGTTATCAATTTGTTTAATGAATGTGTTATAGAAAGATGATAAGGCTTGAACACGAGATTCGGTTGCGGATTGCACATTATCTAATTGTTCTTCCATCTTTGCTGTATACTTCGCATTAATAATTTCTGGGAAATATTTGTTTAAAACATAAGCGGTTTTCTTGCCTTGTTCTGTACTAGTCAAAATACCACCGACATCATCGACATATTTACGATCTTTTAAAATCTTAATTGTGGATGCATAGGTAGATGGTCTACCAATACCGACGTCTTCCATTAATTTAACAAGTTTAGCTTCGGAATATTTCGCAGGAGCTTGTGTGAATTTTTGTTCTGCACTCTTAGTTAGAACTGGCACTTCTGTTCCAATGTTTAATGTTGGGAAGTTACCGCTATAATCTTTTGGTGCTTCTGGATCATAATAAACGACTTCATAACCTTTAAAGACGGTGTGCGCAAGTTCTACTTTGAACTTTAAACCATTGCCTTCTAATGTGATGGTCATCACTTCTTCTTTCTTTGGTTTCATCATGCTTGCTAAAGCACGATTATAAATTAATTTATAAAGACGATACTGATCGCTTGTTAAATACTTTCTGATAGAATCTGGTGTTCTGTGGTTTGAGGTAGGTCTAATAGCTTCGTGAGCATCTTGCATTAATTCCGTTTTCTTTTCTTTCTTAACGCGGCCTAAATACTCTTTACCAAAGTTTTCAATAATATAAGCGCTTGCTCTTTGGACATATGTGTCTGATAAACGTGTCGAGTCAGTACGCATATATGTAATTAAACCGACGTGTTCACCATGAACTTCAATACCTTCGTATAACTTTTGTGCTTCTCTTTGTGTTTTATCGGTTTTGAACTTTAATCTCGCAAATGCTTCTTGTTGCATTGTGGATGTAGTAAATGGTTCTTTACTTTCTTTAGTTCTAAACTCTTTTTTGATATCAACGATAGATAAATTTTCTGGAATCTTGCTTAAGATTTCATTAGCTTCTTTTTCGTTATGAATCTTCACTTCTTCACCATTAACACTTACTAAAGTAAGTGGAAATTCTTTATAAGTGAGTTTAGCGGTAGATAAAATATTCCAGTATTCCTCAGGAACAAAGGATTCAATTTCTAAATCGTGATCAGCGATTAATTTTAATGTCGCAGATTGGACACGACCCGCACTACGGGAGTGAATTTTCTTATATAAAAGGGTGGATAATTTAAATCCGATAATTCTATCTAAAATACGTCTAGTTTCTTGAGAAGCAACGAGGTTTAAGTCAATGGTTCTTGGATTTTTCATTGCCTCTGTAATAGAGTCTCTAGTAATTTCATGGAACTCTAATCTTTTGGTGGTTTTAACATCTAAACCTAAAACTTGCGCTAAGTGCCAAGCAATAGATTCACCTTCTCTATCAGGGTCGGTTGCCAAAATAACTTCTTCAGCTTCACGACTGACGGAACGTAATTTACCAACTACGCCTTCTTTATCTTTATTAATAATATACGTGGGCGCGAATCCATTATCGACATCTACACCGAGTCCGCCTTTACCTTTGGTGGCTAGGTCACGGATGTGTCCTAGAGAGGCTTCAACATGATAGTCTTCTCCCAAGTAACGCTTGATTGTTGTGCACTTGGCTGGAGATTCAACGATAACTAATTTCATCCATTCGCTCCTTTTTTACCGGACTAAATTATGGACACCAAAACGGGACTTGTCAACTGCTTTGAAAGCTATTTCCTATATTAAATAAAAGAGATATTTATTTAAGATTTTTTCACTAATAACGGGACATCTCTTTTAATACATCATCGGCGTTTTCAATCAAAATAGCACCGTTAGAAATAAGACGGTTACATTCCGATCTTTGCCCTGCTGGATAAGGTAAACACATGACATCAGAATTACCATTTAAGGCTAATAATGCAGTAGTCATAGAACCTGATTGATACTTTGCTTCTGTAACAATTAAAGTCTTACTTAAACCCGCAATGATACGATTTCTGATTGGAAAATTTGAAGGTTCTGGTTCATCATTTCCAGGATATTCACTTAATAATAAGTGGTTTTTCTTAATTTCCTCATATAATTTTGCGTTACTCGAAGGATAACAATAATCAATGCCACATCCTAAAACCGCGACTGTTTTACCACCTCTATCGATTGCGGCGTGATGAGCAATAGAATCAATGCCTCGAGCCATACCAGAAACAATCGTATATCCTTTCGCCGCTAAATCTCCTGCTATCTCTGTAGTCTTAGAAGAACCATATTCGGAACAATCCCTTGAACCGACCACCGAGATGTTTTTGTAATAATCGGAAACAAAGTTTAGGTCACCGTAATAGAACAAAACGAATGGTGGTTTTACAATATGCCTTAAAGCTGCAGGATACTCAGGATCAAGTAACGTGACTGTTCGACATTTAAGCATCTCTGCTTTTTGTAAAAATTCATCTTCTGGATGTTCCCTTGAACTGACCGCGGTCATGATGTCATCCCATTTACCTTTGTACTTAATAACAAGGGCAATGAGTATATCTCTACTAGTATTCATAAAAAATACCTCCTACTAATACATAGGGGGTGTTTTTCATTTTTTTCTCAAAAAAGTGTAATTTTTTCTATTAATCGTTTTTTAACAGGTGCATATGTGAACCTGTGAAGACCCTTTTTCGGTCCATATTTATCTAAGGCTTCAAGGTGAATTTTTGTTCCATACCCTTTATGCTTAGCAATTTGATATTCCGGATATTGCTTATCTAACTCATAGCAGTAATGATCTCTACAGACTTTAGCAATAATTGATGCTGCGGCAACGCATAACGCTAAAGCATCACCATGGATTAATGCTTCTTTTGGACAATCATATTTATTCATCTTCACAGCGTCAGTGATAATCATATCGAATTTATGATTCATATTTTCAATTGCGCGTTCCATCGCAAGTCTAGAAGCATTGAGAATATTAATCTTATCTATTTCTTCTGCGGTACATCTTCCAACACCATAGGCAATCGCGTTTTCTTTAATAATTTGGAAAGCTTCTTCTCTTTGTTTTTCACTTAATTGTTTAGAGTCATTAATTAAGTCACATTTAAAATCTTTTGGAAGAATAACTGCACCCGCAAAAACATCACCCAAAAGGCAACCTCTTCCGGCTTCATCACATCCGACTATTAATTTAATATCCTTACTATAATATTGTTGTTCGTAATCTAGAGCCACTCTAAAGATATCCTTCCTAAAAGACCATCTTTAAATTCCTTTAATAAAAGCGATTCGGCTTTTAATATATCTAATCGACCACTACCAGCGAGCAATCCACGCTTATTAGCAATCTCTTCTAATACTTCTTTTTGTTCGCCTATAGTCTCAATACCAAAGCGTTCTTTTAAAGCGTTTGGATAATGCTCTTTTAAGAACTTCAAAAGAACAGAAACCAATTCATTATTTGGCAAAATATCTTCTCTAATTGAACCTAAAAGCGCAAGATTTACGGCTTTTTCTTGGTTTTCGTAACTCATTGGTAAAATACCTGGAGTATCTAAAAGCAAGAAATCTTTATTCACTCTAATCCATTGTTCACCACGTGTATAACCTGGTTTATTTTGCACGCCCGCTGCTTTTCTTTTTGCGAGTAAATTAATGAGGGATGATTTACCAACATTTGGGATACCAATAATCATGGTTCTAATTGGTTGCGGTTTCATACCTCTTGCCATTTCTTTAGCCCATTTAGTTTTCCCTAAACGAATAACGGCGTTAGATATTGAGTTATAAGAATTCTTATCATTAACATTAACCACTAAGACTTCACTATCTTCTGTACGGAAGTGTTTTTGCCATTTAGAGGTTTGTTCAGGGTCAGCTAAGTCAGCCTTAGTGAAAACATATAATTTCTTCTTATGTTGAATGACTTTTTCTAAATGTTCGTTGATAGATGATTTAGGAGCGCGGGCATCAAAAAGTTCGATGACTACATCAATCACCTTAACTTTTTCTTCAACCTCGTGAAGTGCTTTATTCATGTGTCCAGGAAACCAATGGATGTTATTCATAAAAACTCCTAGTAATATGTTGGGAAGTGTCTCTTCCTTTGCTTGCATTGATAAGTTACTTTTGTGCCATCCACTGTGGAATCAGGATCGATATGAGCATCAATCTTACAAGTTCCTTCAATGGCCACTAAAACACCAACAATATTATCTCTATAAATAGGTGCTCTTTTAGAGAAGCAATCAGATGATGCGGCATAGTTATCGCCCATCACCCAATATTCGTCTTCTTGGCATTCATATTCAAAATCTCTATATTCTTCAATTTTGGCGATATCGATACGACGTTTGAATTTAATCTTTTGTTCAACAAATTTATCTGAGTTCTTAGCGCGAATGCTGACCTTAATAGATCTTTGAGCAAAGTCTTGTGCTTGTGCTCCCCATTGATCGCCTTCCGATTTCTTTTTCTTGGCTTCTAAAAACATTTCATCATCAATGGTGAATTTAATAGTTTCATTTGGAAGAGCGTACACTCTTTTAATCTTATATGAAGCGTCGTTTTCATTAAGAACATTGTCTCCACCATGAGAATATCCATCGACATAATCACTTGTACCTGGGAATGGATAATAGGTGGTAATAATTTGGAAACGCTTAATACGACTAATCGCAGTATTGTGGTCGTCGATAATTCCGTAGTCCACTCTTTCGCCGACTTGTCCGTGAAGTGTTGGTTCCATAGAAGAACCGGAGACAAATATAGAACGGAAATAATAAGAACGGAAAACCAATATGAAAGAAATGCACACGTTAATGATGAGCACTAAATAAATGATTGGCCAAATAACGAGTTTTAATTTCTTTTTCATGTTTTACCCTATTTTTCATTCTCATTATATGAGTTTTAGACAATAGATGCAACCGCGTAGCGTACAAAAAAGAACCCATAAATTTGGGTTCTTTTAATGAGTTGTGATTAAAGAATTTCTTTAATACGAGCGGATTTACCGGAAAGCTTACGAATGTAAGTGATTTTGTTTCTTCTAACTTTACCGCGACGGACAACTGTAATGTCGGCGATAACAGGAGAATTGACTGGGAATGTTCTTTCCACACCGATGCCACTTGACATCTTACGAACGGTAAAGGTTTCGCTCACACCACCACCACGACGGCAAATAACGACGCCTTGGAAATTTTGAATACGAGACTTATTGCCTTCGATAATTCTAACGGAGACTTTGACTTCGTCACCAGAAGAGAATTCTGGTAAGTCTTTTCTAATTTGGCTGGCGGTGACTTCATTTACTAAATTGTTATTCATTTAGTAGACCTCCTTATAACGATATCTCTTGGTGTTCATTCTCAAGTTTGACAGCGGAGCACCCGTATCATGTTAGAAAACATGCTTTAATATATTAACAACCTCATATTTCTTTTTCAATCACTTTATTTATTTACATGTTATAATGCTATCTATGATAGAGCTAAAAGGTGGATTAATTCTAGGAAAAGGCACTCCTAAACAGGAGACTTCATTCCAATATGAAAAGGGTGTCATCAACTATATCGATTACTCTTCTTTTTATATTTATAAATTTTTAAAACTCAAAGATCAATCTCTCGATAAAGGAGAGTTCTTTATTGATGGAGTCAAAATATACCCTAATGAGAACGAGGACAAAACACTATTTTTCTTAGCGGTTAATTCACTCATCAAGATTGATTTGTGCTTTGTTGTTGATAAGAACAAAAAGAAAGAAAAAGTACAATTTGTCCAAGAACAATTATTGGAATTAAAGGGTTTTCCATTAACCACAGAAAATGATAAAAATCTTAAAATTGCTGCGATTTTTGAGAAAATTGCGTTAATTTCCCCATCTTATGTTCTCGTGAATCTCAATGATGAATCTAACGGTGGAAGTATCGAACTATCCAACCAGTTAGAGAAATATAAAGACAACTTCACTATCGTTGTTTTGAATCAAAAACCAAAAGTGACCGAAGAAGAAAAACCAGTTATTGAAAAGCCAGAAATCGAAATGATTGATTTAGAGATTGGTAACGAAAGACCAATGCTTTATGAGAGGGAATATTCTAGTTCTGATGACGAACCATTAGTGGTCTATAGTAAGAAAAACAATACCTTCTTTAAAGATCTTGGCGAAACACGTAAAACAAATATCATGGTTTTCTTGGCATTTACCATTCCTACAATTGGTGTTGTGGCCTTTTCATTACTATCTCCGCTATACGCAAAAACAAATAACAGCATATTATTAGTGCCATTCATCATAACTATCTTTGTCTGTTTCGGTTTATATATGCTCATGACTTACAAATGTGCAAATTTTGGAAGTTATAAATCGAAGGTGGAGAATAGAAAAAGAATAATATTCTTTATTATTAATGTTGTTATAACAGCGGCAGGTTATGGATTAGGATTTTTAATCTATTTCCTATTTAAGAAATTTGATACCGATATTAATCAAATATCAGGTAACAATATTGGAATCATTCTTTCAATAGTTCTTTCATTCATTTTACTTACTGCAAATCTATGGGTTTATCCTGTGATTCATGGGCTAATTAATTTAATTAAAAGAAAAAAATAAAGTGTAAAGCATTTTTGCTTGACACCACTATATATTATAAATAAAATATATGGCGGTAAAAGGAGTTACTATTATGTCTGTAAAAATTAGATTAACAAGAATTGGCCGTCATAAGGACCCATTCTTCAGAATCGTTGCTATCGATTCCCGTACTGCTAGAGATGGAAAACCAGTCGAACAAATTGGTTACCTCGATCCAGCAAAAGGAATTGAAAATGCCGTTATCAATGAAGAATTAGCACTCAAATGGTTAAACTTAGGTGCTGTCCCATCTGACACAGTTAAAGCAGTCTTCAGCAAAAAAGGTTTAATGACTAAATATGCTGAAAGCAAAAAACCAGCTGCTAAGAAAACAACCGCAAAAACAAAGAAAGCAGAATAACTTATGGATTACGAGAAGATTATTCGTACTCTCATTGATCCAATAGTTGAAGAACCAAAATCCGTATTAATTAGAATTGATGAAGATTCAAGCGGAAAAGACGTTAACATTCTCGTTGCTGCGGAAAAAGAAGATACCGCTCGCCTTATCGGAAGATATGGCATCGTGGCCAACTCATTAAGAGAAATTATTTCTGTCGCAGGCAGAAGTGAAGACCGTCGCATCTTCTTAAGATTTGAATCATTTGATGATGAAAAAGAGGACTAGTCCTCTTTTTTGGTAAAAAGTATGGCTTACTTAAAGATTGGAAAAATAATTGATAGTCATGGACTTGATGGAACATTAAAGGTTTTTAACACTACCGATAGTCCTAAAAAGAGATACGCAAAAGGAAACAAAGTGTATCTATATAACGAAACTACAGATGAAAGAATTGAAATGACTGTAGAGTGTTTTCGTTTGTCAGGTCAAATCGTTTTTGTGAAACTTGAAGGAATTAACAATCCTGAAGACGCAAAGGTATTTAAAGGTTTTGATATTCACACAATCAAAGATAGAAACGATTTACAGGTAGGTTATTACTTTTATGATGATCTAGTGGATTGCACCATTATTGATCAAACAAAAAATGAACTTGGAAAAGTAATTAAAGTTGAAGAATTTCCTGCACAAATTACTTTAAGAGTTAAACGTCAAAATGGTAAAGATTTCTTCGTCCCATTCGTGAAACAATTTATTAAAAAAGTTGATATCGAGAACAAGAAAATATATATAGAAGTTATCGAGGGCATGCTATGAAAATAACAATCCTAACATTATTTCCGGAAATGTTTGAAGGCTTCTTAACCAATTCAATTATTAAACGAGCAATCTCTAAGAACTTGGTTGAAATTTCAATCGTGAATATCCGTGATTATACAAAAGATAAGTATGGCCGTGTTGACAGCGCACCTGTCGGAGGTGGCGCAGGATTGATTATGAAATGTCAACCAATTATCGATTGTATCAATGATGTAAAAGACAGCAATTCTAGAGTCATTATGTTATCCCCAAAAGGACAACAATATGACCAAAAACTAGCCCATAAATTGCAAAACTCACAGCAAAACCTAATTCTTTTATGCGGACATTATGAAGGCATAGATGAAAGAGTTAATAAGTATGTGGATGAGCAATTATCAATTGGTGATTACATTCTCACTGGTGGAGAAATTGGCGCTATGGCAATTGCAGATTCAATCATTAGACTAATCGATGGAGCAATTAGTGAAGATAGTATTGTTGAAGAATCATTCGAAGATGGTTTATTAGAATATCCACAATACACAGAACCATTTGATTATAATGGTGACAAGATTCCAGATATCCTTTATAGCGGAAACCACACCGCCATTAACAAATGGAGAAAGAAACAAGCTTTAAAGATCACAAAAGAGTTACGTCCAGAACTATTAAAAAATAGAGATTTAAGTAAAGAAGAAATGAAATTACTTAAAGAACTTGAAACAGATGAAACCCCAAAATGGGAAACAGAAGCTATAGAAAAAGGACATAAATTTATAAAATAAAAAAGAGGTTAATCACAGCCTCTTCTTTTTTTACATTGGGAAGCCGCCCATTCCACCTAGGCCACCAAGGCCACCTGGAGGT
The DNA here is from genome assembly GCA_016298185.1 of Bacilli bacterium. Classification (GTDB taxonomy): domain Bacteria; phylum Bacillota_I; class Bacilli_A; order RFN20; family CAG-826; genus RUG13091. The sequence goes on from JAEDDA010000009.1 coordinate 29,000, forward strand.
AATCTTCCACTCTTTTTATATTGCTCCATTTGCTTCATGGTAGCTTTCATTTGTTCGTATTTCTTTAAGACACGATTTACATCAGCAATTGTTTTGCCCGAACCTTCAGCCACTCTTTGTTTTCTAGAATATTTGAAGACATCTGGATTACTTCTTTCGTATGGTGTCATGGAATTAATAACAACTTCGAAATTCTTCATTTCTTTTTCCGCTAACGCTTGTTGTTCTGGTGTAATCTTAGGCATACCAGGTATTAACTTCAATAATCCACCGAGTGAACCCATTTTTTGAACTTTTTTCATATTATCCAGCATATCGTTTAAATCGAATTTGCCAGACATCATTTTGTTCGCCGTTTTTCTCGCTTCTTTTTCATCCATTTCTTGTTGGACTTTTTCTGCTAAAGTGACAATGTCGCCCATGCCTAAGATACGGTCCGCCATACGATCTGGATGGAAGATATCTAAATCAGTAACTTTTTCACCAATACCGCTGAATTTAATTGGTACACCAGTCATATGTCTAATTGATAAAGCCGCACCACCACGTGCATCACCATCTAACTTAGACATAATTGCACCGGTTAACGCTAATTGCTTGTTAAATGAATCAGCAACATTAACGGCGTCTTGACCTGCCATAGCATCAATTAAGAGCAAAATTTCATCTGGGTTTACTGCATCTTTAATATCATTAAGTTCTTTCATTAATTGTTCATCAATTTGTAAACGACCAGCAGTATCGATGATTAATACGTCATAATGCTCATTAAAAGCCTTGTCACGGGCTTTTTTTGATATTTCTACAGGAGAAACACCAGTGCCAAGATTGACTAAGTCGACATCAATGGATTTGGCGATTTGTGCTAATTGGTCAATAGCGGCTGGACGGTAAACGTCACCAGCGGCTAATAAAACCCTTTTATGTAACTTATTTTTCATTAAATAAGCCAACTTACCTGTACTTGTTGTTTTACCAGAGCCTTGTAAACCAACCATCATAATAATTGTTGGTCTATTGTTTTGATAATGAAGTTCACTATCATCGCTACCTAATAAAACTACTAATTCATCGTGAACAATTTTAACAAGCATTTGGGAAGGATTGAGTTTGCCCAAAACATCTTGTCCAACAGCTTTATCACGGACATTATTAGTGAATTCTTTGACTACTTTATAGTTAACGTCTGCTTCTAATAAAGCAACACGGATTTCTTTAAGCATGTCTTCCATGTTCTTCTCGGTTAAACGAGCTTGACCACGGATCTTTTTAAATATATTCGAGAGTTTGTCACTTAAAGACTCAAATGCCATGTTTCATCATCCTTTCCATTTCTTGTAGTTGCGCAGTTAATTGGGGATCATCAGTATTCTCAATTGCTTTTCTTATTTGTTGTAATACTTTTAAACTACCAAGTTTGTTTTCGCTATCGTCTAATTTTCTTTTTCCCTTTTTAATTGCGTCTTCAACAGCAGCACGTGAAATTCTACGATTCTCAGCGATTTCACTGATAGACAAATTGTAAGAGAAATAATCTTCTAAGACCTCTTTTTGTGTCTTGCTAAGCAAATTGCCATAAAGACTCAATAGATCAACATATCTAATTGTCTCATCGATATTTGCCATATTATTGTTCCTCCACGCATAAGCCATAGAGGTATTTATCTAAGTCAAATTCTTGTAAATCTTCCATTTTTTCGCCTAATCCAATGAATCTAACAGGAACTCCAAGTTCATCACGAATAGCTAAAATAATGCCACCTTTGCTTGTGCCGTCCATCTTGGTAATAACGACACCGGTGAGATTTGTTACTTCCGCAAAGGCTTTAGCTTGCATGACTCCATTTTGTCCTGTTGTGGCATCGATAATTAAAAATGTATCTTGTGGAGCACCTTCCACTTCTTTGCCAATAACACGTTTAATCTTAGCGAGTTCCGCCATAAGATTGGCTTTTGTTTGCAACCTACCAGCTGTATCAACAATTACGAGGTCACAACTGGTTTCTTTTGCACGTTTCACACCATCGTATGCAACAGAGGCAGGATCAGCTTCTGGCTTACCAGTAGCGATTTCAATATGTAAGCGTTCCGCCCACACGGTTAATTGCTCGGTTGCACCCGCTCTAAATGTATCCGCGGCCACGAGCATAACTTTCTTGCCTTGGTTAATATAACGATAGGCTAATTTTGCAATGGTTGTTGTTTTACCAACACCATTAACGCCCACCACTAATAAAACTGTAGGTGTTCCAGGAGTAAAGGATAATTCGTTTTGAATATCCCCTTTAGAGGCATATCCAACAAACATACGGTCCACTAAAATTTCATTGATTGTTTGAGGATCAGTAATATTTTCTTCCTTACTTCTATCGAGAACTTCTTCAATGATATTTAAAGCAAAATTGATGCCGACATCGGACTCAATTAAGATTTGTTCAAGTTCATCGAAGTAGTCTTGATTAACTGTTTTATATCTTTCAGAAAGATTCTTTAACTTAGAGGAAAAGTTTTTTCTCGACCTTTCCATACCCTTGGAGTATTGTTCAGTGGTTTTATCTTTCTTTCTGAACTTTTCTTTTAAGAATGATAATAATCCCATTAGACACTCCTTTTCTTTAATGCGTTCTTCGCTGCATCTTGTTCAGCGCTTTTCTTGCTTTTACCAGTTCCGGAAGCTAAAACGATTTCATTAAACATCACATTAACTGTATATACGCGGTCATGCGCAGGTCCGGACATATCCGTGACAACATAATGTACGCTCTCACGATGCTCTGCTTGCATCTCTTCTTGAAGCATACTCTTATAGTCTGTCAAGTCTTCTTGACCATAGGTCAATAAGTCTTCTTCCATCATCTTTTTAATAAAATTAAAAGTGAATTCGATTCCATGATCAACATAAATAGCGCCAATCAAAGCCTCGAAACAATCTTCAAGAATCTTATCGCTTTGATTAACTTGGTTTTGACTAATTGAACATCCAGTTTTAATGAAATCCGCTAATTCGATTTTTCTCGCATAATTAGATAACGAACGAGTCTTCACTAAGAAACTTCTAAGTTTAGACATATTTCCAGGTTCCATTTCACCGAATTTATTGAATATTAAATCCGCTGAAACATAATCTAAAACAGCATCTCCCATATATTCGAGACGCTCATTATCAATATGCTTTGTATTCGCATCAGCATTAAAGGAAGAATGTGTTAATGCTAGTTCATAGATTTTAACATTCTTAGGCTGGACATTAATAATTTTGAATAACTCATTAATGTTACGCATTTTCTATTCCTTTCTTGATAGCGTTTACAACGTCTTTTTCCGCTAATAATTTAGCAACACGCAATGCGTGATAGAAAGCCCTAGCATCGCTGCTGCCATGTGCTTTAACAACATTACCATTAATGCCTAAAAGCATTGCTCCGCCAGTATTTTTATAGTCCATTGTTTGAGTCATTTCTTTCATGCCTTTTCTGACATGTAAGTATCCAATTTTAGACCAAAGATTTCTCTTAAATGCTTTCTTGATCATTGTGGACATCATCTTAGCGATACCTTCACTAGATTTAAGGAAGATATTTCCAGTAAAACCATCGGCAACAACAACATCGGCATCACCATTTAAAGCATATCGTGCTTCTATGTTTCCAGAGAAACCTTCAAAGTTAGATTCTTTAAGTAATTTATATGCTTCTTTAACTTCAGGAGCACCTTTGCCTTCTTCTGCACCATTGCTCAATAAGTAAGTCTTAGGAACTTCCACGCCATAAATACTTTGAGAATATAGTTTTCCCATTAAAGCAAATTGAACTAATTCTTCTGGTGAGTTTTCATTATTAGCACCAATATCTAATATGGTTACGTATTTACCTTTAATTGCGGTTGGGAATGGAGCCACTAAAGCTGCTCTTTTCACACCAGGTATCATTTTTAAATTGATTGTTGCAGCACTCAAAAAACCACCTGTAGATCCACAAGAAACAATAGCGTCAAGTGCCTCCTCTTTCATGGTTTTAATGGCCACCATCATAGATGAGTTCTTAAGTCTCATGACTTCTAATGCACCAGCTTCCATAGGAACGACATCACGTGCATCAAGGATTCTACATTTGCCTTGTAAGGATTCTAATTCTTCTTTTTTACCAACGACTGTTATTTCGACATCGTTATTGTCTTTTAAGAAATTATTGATTGCTTCAACGACAATAGCAGAACCATTATCTCCACCCATAGCATCAACAACAATTTTAACCATAGTAAATACCTCGACATGTATTCTAACATGTTAAGAGTATATAAAACAATTTTTATTGTTTTTCTAACCCTTTAAGATAGGGCTAATATTCACTTCTCTTTTCGCGCGTTTAAGGATGTATTGATATTCCTCTTTCTTGCGGTTTTTCATTATTTGTTTAGCGTCATCTCTTGCGCAAACAAAAATTTTGTAATCGTTAACAGCATTTAAGAATGAGAAGTGAGGCATACCAGATTGTTTGAACCCTGCGAGTTCACCAGGTCCTCTCATCTTCATATCTTCTTCAGCGATGACAAAACCATCTTCGCTTTTTACTAATACATTAAGTCTTTCTTTTGCTTCTTCATCTTGTTCATTATCAAGAGTTAATAAGCAAGTTGCTTTACTACCATCTCTACCAATACGACCTCTTAATTGGTGCAAAGAAGCTAGACCAAAGTTAGAAGCATCATAAATTATCATGAGGTTAGCTTTCTTTACATCTATACCGACCTCGATAACTGGTGTAGACACTAAGATTGGTGTTTCACCAGAATAGAACTTCTCTAAGGCAAGGTTCTTTTCATCCGCTTTTTGTTTGCCGTGTAATAAACCTACTTTTTCTTTATATCTTAATGCAAATCTCGCAAATAATTTTTCAACAGAATATCTCTCATCTTCACGATAGTCAATTAATGGAGCAACAACATAGATTTGATGTCCTTCAGAAAGTGACTTATCAACTTGTTCAAATATCTCTTTGTCATCGGAATTCACTACCTTTGTAGTTACATCTCTCTTTTTGCTTGGGAATGTAGTTAGGGTAGAAATATCAAGGTCGCCATATAGGGATAACGCTAATGAACGAGGGATAGGTGTTGCGGACATCATTAATAAATCTGCATGCTCACCTTTACTAGCTAGCATAAGTCTTTGGTTAACACCGAATCTATGCTGTTCATCAATGATTGCAAGGCCTAAAGAACTATAAATTGCGGCTTTTGTGAATAAAGCGTGAGTTCCAATAATAATATCAATAGTTCCATCTTCAAGGTAAGTATATATCTCTTTTTTCTTGCTCATTGGAGTTGAGCCAATAAGTAATTCAATTCTTAATTTAGTTCCCGCAAACACTTTTAAAGCGTTTTCATAATGTTGTCTTGCTAATGCATCTGTTGGAGCCATCAATGCACCTTGATCACCACGAACATAATTCGCGTAAAGCGCCGCAAAACAGACCAAAGTTTTACCTGTTCCAACATCACCTTGAAGTAAGCGATACATAAGACCACTTTGATTCATATCTTCAATAATTTCTTCCGCGGCTTTTTGCTGGTCATCAGTTAACCTATAGGGAAGTGTTTTTAACCATGGTTCACAAAGTGATAAATCAATAGGTTCTTTCCTGATCTTAGCTAAGGATTTATTATCTTCTCTAATGATTTGATTTTTTAAAGAAAACATTAATGCTTCTTCGTATTTAAGATGTCTTAAGGCTTGCCTAACTTGTTCTAAGTTCTCAGGGAAGTGGGCCCACTTCAAAGCTTGTGATTTATAAGTTAAGCGATACTTATTAATAAATTCATAAGGCACTAAAGAAGAGACATGTCCTTCCACTTCTTTTAATGACTTCTTAACAAGTGAGGAGAATAGATGATTCTCATAATCCGCAGGCAAAGAATAGATTGGTTTGATTCTCTCATTTTCAGGAATCTCACCCTTATACATATTAAGGAAATCTATCTCGTTTCTTTTGCGGTTATAAATACCCACTAAAGTGAAGTTATCTTCTAGATTAATATTTTTCGCTAAATAAGGACGATTAAAAGCCACAACACGGAAAAACGTTTTGTTGACCGTCATAAAATCAAAAGTGGTTACATCGACCCGTTTTGCTTTATTGAGACGAGGAATAGATATTACTTTACCAAGTAATACCACTCTTTCTTTATCTTCTAATCCTTTTTCGCGTGTATAGTTAAAGTTTTCATATCTTCTAGGTAAGTGATTAATTACATCGTAATAATTATAAATACCCATTTGATAAAGGAGTTTATTAAGTCTCGGTGATTTGGTTAATTTTTCGTTCATCACCATAATTATTATTAAATAATAAAAAAATAGCAAACCATTTGATTTGCTATATATTTTAAATTAAACAGATTTTCTAATTCTTCCTTTTAAGGAATGAATTCTAATACTACCTAATTGGCTCTTTGCGAGCTTCTTTGCAAAGACGATGGCTTCTGCTTGTGTATTGAATAACTTCAATGCGCGTTTGCCATTTGCGAATTTTACTTGCCACATCTTATCTTCTCTACGAGAGATGTGATATATTCTAGGGCCCGCTTTATTCTTTTTAAGAATTTTACCAATTTCAGCTTCATCGGCTTCAGTAACTTTTACTTTGGCTTCGATAGCTTTTTCTTCTTCTGTTTCTTCGACATCCTCTTTAATTTCATCACCGACGAATAATAAGTAAGCGATGCGGTTGAGTAACCAAATTAAGAAGCTAAGTCCAAGACCACCAACGATGAATCCTGGAATTAAAGCAAACATCCATAGTTGCACTTTATTGATATCCATAAAGTCATATGGAGCTTGTTGTGGATTTGTTCCCCACCAACTTCCGCAAGCGGGAATATTGGAAAATGGAATAGCATAAGCCATATAAATAAGAAGAACAATAATTCCTGTGAAGAATATCTTCCAGTTATATTTCTTATCTAAATCAAGGAAGATAAATCCTAATGTGAAGGTGAGAGGTGCAAGATAATGATGCATCACGTTATTCGCGTGCAAAATAGCGCTGACACTGGGACCTACATAAACAGTGTGTTGCAAGTAACAAACCACTGTTAAGAATGTGATTAATGAACCAACAGCGGTAATTAATTTAAGAACAAAGACATAGGTTGGTTGGAGAATAACTCTATCATTATGGATAAGGAATTCCACGCAATACCCTATGGATATTGTGCTCACCACGACAATCAGCAAATTAGTTATTAATGTGAAATATTTCACATAAGCAATTACTGGGGTATCCTTTGCGATTAAAAGGAAACCCACCATGGAAAAAATGATGGCGAGTAAGCTAACAACTAAAGAAATTGTTTTTCTGAGTTTCATACTCATTATTCGACGCCAATTAAGAATGAATAAACAGGTTGATTGCCCATATGGAGATCTAAATCAAGATCGCTATATGTGCTTTCGATGTAAGATCTAACTTCTTCAACTTCTTTTTCGTTGACGTCTTCCCCTACTATTAAGGTGATTAAAGAAGAATCTTCATCGATCATTTTATTTAATAAAGCCTTTAAGACTTCAATCTTGTTTTTGCTATCGGAAATGATTTCTTTTTCCATGATACCGATATAGTCATCTTTCTTGACTTTGACACCATTAATTTCACTATCTCTAATAGCGAAAGTAACTTCACCGGATTTAACATTGCTTAATGCGGATTTCATTTCTTCAAAGTTTTCTTCTGGATCTGCTTCGCAGTTAAACATAATGGAAGCACTGATACCTTGGAGAATGGTCTTTGATGGAATAACGAATACATTAACATCTTTATCTTCCACCATTTCGGCAGCTTGAGAAGCGGCCATTAAAATGTTGGAGTTATTTGGGAAGATGTAAACATTCTTCGCATTTGCATGTTTAATAGCAGCTAAGAAATCTTGGCTGGATGGGTTCATGGTTTGACCGCCCTTAACGATTTCTGTAACACCAATATCTCTAAAGAATTGTTCAATACCTGTTCCAGAAGAAACAGCGATCATTGCGTAATCAGTCTTTTCTTTTGGCGCTTCTTCTTTTTCTGGTTCAGGAATTAAATCAGTATGAGCATCCTCTGGTGCCATTGCGCCAGTAGCTAATTGGTGATGTTGTTCGGTCATGTTTTCAATTTTGAGTTTTAAGAATTCACCGAATTGTTGTGCGTAGTTAAGGATGTTGCCTGGAGTTAATGTATGAACGTGAACTTTCACGATATCTTCATCTCTAACAACGACTAAAGAATTACCATGGCTATTTAAGATATTGGTAAATCTCTTTTCGTTAAATGGTTTTTTAACAGAATCTGGTCCTAAAGACATGATGAATTCAGTGCAGTAACCAAATTCTTCCTCTTCCATAGATGCACCAGCAGCAATGATTGGGTTATCAGCGTCAGTCGCGGTAGCTTGATTTCTTTCAACGAAATTACCGTTAATGGCTTCTCTCATACCTTCAAAGATATAGATTAAACCAGCACCACCGGAGTCAACGACACCAACTTCCTTAAGAATTGGCAAGAGTTCAGGAGTTCTCTTTAAGGACTCATGAGCTTCTTTAATCAATAAATCAATAGCCTTATCAATTGTGTGATTTGGCTTCACGTTATCATGTAAATATTGTGAGGATTCTCTAACGACGGTAAGGATTGTACCTTCGACTGGACGGATAACAGCTTTATAAGCGACTTCCACACCTTTTTGCCATGCATCTGCAAATTCAACTGCGTTGATTTCACTTTTGCCTTCTAAACCTTGGCTGAAGCCACGGAAGATTTGACTGGTGATAACACCAGAGTTTCCTCTAGCGCCCATTAATAATCCACGGGAGAATGCTTTAGCGATTTCATAGACATCGCCATCACCTCTATTTTGGATTTCTTTAGCACCACTTGTCATGGTGAGATTCATGTTCATACCAGTGTCACCATCTGGGACTGGGAACACGTTTAAGGCATCAACTTCTGGATAGTGATTAAATAAGTTGTTGCCGCCTGAAATGAGCATTTGTTTCAGGGCTTGTCCATTAATTGTTTTCATAATTTTCCTCTAGCGGAGTTCGATAACGTAAACGTTAACTTCACGGCACATTTTCGGATACTTTTTCTCGAGAACGAATTTAATAGATTTCTGACATTCTCTTAAAGCTTCGGTAATCTTTATTTCCTGCGCCAATACTAAGTAAATGCTTACAGCAAAGGTATTGTCGGAGCGTTTGGTCACGAAAACACCTTCCTCCATTTTTCCTTTCTTGGTTATTTTGGAGATGAGATCAACTTCATCTTTACTAGCAATTGCGACCACACCATAAGAATTCCTAGCGGTTCGACTAACTAGGCTAGTAATTTCTTTGATGTTTATATTTATACTTTTGCTATTTTTAACTTCTTTCATAATTTGTCCTTTTGGACTTATGTATATTATACACAATTTACTATGGTGTCAAGCGTACGCCTATATATGCGCGACTTAAGTAGAATAAGGAATAAAAAGAAAACAGGCTTTCAGCCTGTTGAAAGATATTAATCAATTCTTAAACGTGATTTTATCCATTCCAATTCACTATTCTTGAGATGCTCGCACGGAATTGTTACACATCTTTTATCTTTGTAAAAGCACCAATTCTTTTGAATTGCCACAAAAGGTTTTGCTCCAATGGCAACGTATTTTTCCTCAAAAGAATCAATTTCTTCATAAAGAAAAGTTTTCTTTATGAAAATATTGCCATTTGAAATGCCCTTGTCGTCAAATGACCAATATCTCGTTGCGCCAAAAAGTATCAAAAGAATAGAAACTAAAATAATAAAGCCAAACACGCCAACACCAATTTCAAGTATTTCTTTTAAATCCCAGTCAGCAATGCCAAAAGTAAGTCCAATAGATAAAAAAATAACTTGTCCTATTGCAACCAAAATAGTCCAGCCAATCATTATTATTAAAAAGATAACATCAAAAAAACCTTTCTTTTTCATGGTATCAATAATACTCCATTAGTAAATCAAGTAGCCAGCCAATCGGATTGCCAAAAATATCTGAAACAAAGTTTTGAGCAATTGTTTGAGGAAGGTTTAATGATATTTTTCCAATGTGCAACATTCTTCCATCATCCCAAGTAATTAGCGAGGATAAACCGCCAACACCAAAAGATAGGACACCTTCTAATGCAGTAATACTAGCAGAAAATAGAGCTTCATTCAAAGTCCATGCTCCGCCAACAATTGCTTTTTCTATGAAATAACTCACAAAACCACCAGTAAAAGAAACACAACTGCTAGCAACCAAACTACCAAGTGCTGCAGTTGCTGTTCCGCCACCAGCAATTAAAGGACCAAGCCATAGTGAACCAGCACCGCTTGAAAAGCCAATAGCAGCCCCGCTAATAGCGCCACCTACAATATTCCCGAAGTAAGCCTTTTGCCCAATGCTGCCATTAATAGAATCATCGTCATTATAGTCAGATAGAATTGCATTTGCAGTGCCACCGATTGCTCCCAATATAATCCCAATTCCAACCGATATTAAAAGTGTAATAACTGCGCTTTTGCCAGTCTCATCAAAATACATAATTGGATTGTTATTGCAATATGAATATAGATTTATACCATTAAGATTATTGTTATCTAAATATGATGGATCATCAGGTGTTAACCATCTTCTTAATTTAGGAACATAGTACCTAGATTTACAATAATAGAATCCTGTTTCGTTGTCATAATAGTATGAGCGGTATCTAATTGGATTAATGTTTCCAATAAATGACGATGAAGTATTTCCGGTCCCGTTAGGATTTAATACTTTAGTGTTTCCGTAAGCATCATAAGAATACTTTGCAACTAACGTTAGTGATGATGAAGTTGCTTTATATATTGCAACAACATCATTGAGAATGTTTTTCACATAAAGATAAATATCGCTTCCGTATCTAAAACCAATAATTCCATTAAGGCCGTGCAAATATAGAATTCCTTCTTTTGTATATGGAGAAATTGTGCTTTCTATACTTTCTCTAATTAATTTTCCGTTTTCATATATATAGCGATGTCTATTAGTGCCAACAAGTTTATGTGTTCTTAATCCAGTATAGTTGTAGTCATAAGTTACATTTGTAGTTCCTTTGCTATAAGTTCTTAGTTTGTGGCCACGATAATAAGTAAATGTCGCTCCATCAAATGTTAAAGGATTATCCAATTCATCATATGTTAATGGATTTGAATTAAATGATATGAGAACATTAGGTTTTGTAGATGAATAAACATAGGTATCAGTAACTGTAATAGTCAATCTAGAGCTTCGTAAAGAATTATCCTTATAAGTTTTTGTTGCGGATGTAATGTTCCCGTATTGATCATAAGTATATGAAATCTCAGTTTCGGAAAGATCTGGGAATTTTTCATGAATTAGTTGATTGTTTTCATCATAGCTAAACGTTCTTTTAAGAGAAGCTGTTGGTGATGAATTAGGGGAAATTGATGTAATACTTCCGTATTTGTTATACGAATAGAAACTGTCACCCTCTAAAGTGCTTGTTGTTTTTCTTATTTCCCACGAAGTTTCATTATTAGCAAAAGAAGAATATTCAATACTAGAAAAACCAACGGATGTGTTGCTATACGTTGTTAATAAAGAAGTAATTCTTTGAAGTGAATCGGTCGTTTTAGTTTGTGTTATAGTTTTGATTTGAGGTGTAAATGAACTATTATCACAAATTATTAAAGCGCAGGTGATTATATCGTTTATAGCATCATTATAAGTATAGGTTGTATTCACGCTAACTTTTCTTTGAAAAAGAGGGTGAGCTGAACCGGTCATTGAACTATTCTTACTAACTATTCGTCCATAATCATCATATGTATAAGAAACTGATGCTGTTCCTGATTCACTATGGTCAATAGAACTTACACGATTTTTGGCATCATATGAAATATTTGTAATTTCATTTTGATAACCTGAGTCATCATTAATTTGTGTTAAGCGACCTTCACTATATTGAGAATCATAAATAAAAGTAACATCAAAATCATTTCTGGGAATGGTTTGTAGATATTCCACTATTTTGCCATATTTGTTGTATTTTTTTCTAAACGAATAAGACAAGCCAAATGTTTTAGTTACCGATAAATCTCCAAATTGAGAATAGGAGTAGCCAAACAAAATATTAGGGTTGTTACAACAATAAGAAAAGCCACTCAGTTCATTAAAAATGTTATAAGTATAATCATAGGAATTACCACCGTCTGTTAAATGGGATGGTAAGTTAGAATTATTGCAAGATGTCGATACGTGACGAGACACACCACCAACACTTTTTTGAATATTATTTCTATACAAATAGTAATTTGAGTATTGATAGTTTGTTTGCTTATTATAAGGATCTATTAATTTATTAATTAAATTTAGTGTGGATAAATATTGGACGCTATTTACCGTTTCCAAAGAACCAACACGATTTGATGAAGACAATAACCTTCCGTATTGATCATATGTAAACGTTTCATTGATTTCCTTTGAACCATTTCCGGTAGTTGTTCGTTTAACTATATTGTAATTGTTATCAAAAGTGTTGGTTATTAATAAGCCAGAATAGTCTAGTTGTTCCAAAACATTATTGCGAAAATCTTTTTTGATGTAAGAATGATATTCGTTATCATTAATAAAACGATAATTAGAAATTTGGTATCCGCCGCTACATGAAGTGAGACTATATATAGTATCGTTATTGTTTACTAAAACTCTATGCAAAAAAACCGTTGATACGAAGTTCAAATACCTTTCTTTTGTAAAAATGTCGAAATTATCAATAGATGTTGGGTGATAAATAAGTGAAGTCAAATTATTAACAAAAATATATTTTGGATAGCCGAATCTAATTCTTACAATTTCATTAATTGTTAAATCCTTTTCAGTCATAGTACCAACAGATGGGACTAAAATATCGGAAAGTGCAGCATAATGAGTATTATGAAAGTATAAAGGTTCGTTTGAATTATTGCTTTCAAAATAAATTGTTCTTTCGCAATTAGATAATCTAATAGCAAAGATATTTGATATTGTAAATATCCCGACATTATT
>JAEDDA010000028.1 GCA_016298185.1 Bacilli bacterium
CATTCACCAATATATAACCCAGATGCTCGGTTATTCAATTGCCGAGTAGGTTCACCCCTTGTTTCTCGTGAATCTCTTAATCCAAATATGTGTGAAGTGGACTCGCTACTTTATTTATAAAGTTCCTTGCCAAGAATATGAATGCCTCTAATTTAATAAAAGAGATTCACATCAAGCCACTAACCATAGAAGTTGTTGAATCAATAATTGAACACATTCCAGTTCATATTGATGAAGATATTACTACTCCAATACTTAAAAGATTTAATTATTTAATAGAGAAAATAAAAACCATTGACTGAGTCAATGGAATTAAGCGTCTGGTCGGAACGATGAGATTTGAACTCACGACCCCTTCCACCCCAAGGAAGTGCGCTACCAAGCTGCGCTACGTCCCGATTGCTAGATAATTATAACTTGCTTAATCATTATTTGATAAGCAATTTAATAGATAATTCTTTTTATATTATTTATAATATCTTCACTATGGAAAACAAAATAGTCATTAAGGGTGCTAAAGAGAATAATTTAAAGAACATTGACTTAGAACTTCCTAAGAATTCTTTAATCGTTTTTTCTGGTTTATCTGGAAGTGGTAAAACAACTTTAGCTTTTGACACAATTTTCGCTGAAGGTCAAAGAAGATATATGGAATCCCTTTCTAGTTATGCTCGACAATTCCTTGGTAATTACGATAAACCAAATGTCGATTCTATTGACGGTTTATCACCGAGTATCGCGATTGATCAAAAGAGTGTTTCTCATAACCCAAGAAGTACTGTTGGTACAGTGACTGAGATTTATGACTATTTAAGATTATTATTTGGTAGAGTGGGTGTTCCATACTGTCCAAATCACCACACACCAATTATTTCTTTCTCTCCTAGCATGATGACGGATATCGTTTTAGATTATCCAGAAGGCACAAAGATTCAATTATTGGCCCCAGTAGTGCATGATGAAAAAGGCACTCATAAGGAAATACTTGATAAGATTAGAGTGAATGGTTTCTCTCGTCTAAGAGTGGACAATATTCCTCTTCTTATAGAAGAAGTAAAAGATTTAGATAAAAATAAAAGACATAACATCGATATTATTGTCGATAGAATAATCGTTAAAAAAGAAAATAGAACCCGTATATATGAATCTATTGAAACCGCATTAGACTGGTCTCATGGTTTATTAGTTATCTTAACTGAAGATGGTGAAAGAGTGCTTTCTGATAAACACACTTGCCCAATATGTGGTTTCTCCGTTCCAAAAGTGGAACCAAGATTATTCTCCTTTAATGCGCCTTTAGGCTTCTGCCCAGACTGTAAAGGTTTAGGCATGAAAAGAGAAGTTGATCCTGATGTGTTAATTCCAAATAAAGATTTAACCATTAGACAAGGAGCGATTAGATGGTACCGCAATATCATTGATAGCAAGAATATTGAATGGCAAGAATTTGCCTTACTTTGTAAGTTATATAACATTTCCTTAGATAAACCTTGGAAAGAACTAACTAAACAAGAACAACATATTTGTTTATATGGTAGTGACAAGCCATTTAAATATGAAATCACTTCCGTAAATGGAAATGTCACGCATAGAAACGGTTTCATCGAAGGTGTTAAAACCAGAATTGACCGTTTATATAACAACACAAATAGTGACATGATGAGAGAAGTCTTTGAATACTATTTAAGAGACAAAGAATGCACCACATGTCATGGCGCTAGACTCAACCAACAAGCTTTATCGGTTTTAATTGATGGTAAGAACATCAAGCAAGTTACTGATATGCAGTTAAAAGAATTATTAGCGTGGGTTGATGAATTACCAAGTAAATTAACCGAAAATCAAAGAACCATCGCTGATATGGTTTTAAAAGAAATTCATAATCGTGTTTCTTTCTTATGCGATGTCGGTATTGAATATCTCACCCTTTCCCGTATGGCAATGACTTTAAGTGGTGGTGAAAGTCAAAGAATTAGATTAGCCACACAAATTGGTAGTAAATTAACCGGTGTTTTATATGTTTTAGATGAACCAAGTATTGGCTTACATCAAAAAGATGACCAGAAGTTAATCGCCACAATGAAGAAGATGCGTGATTTAGGCAATACTCTTTTGGTTGTTGAACACGATGAAGAAACAATCGCAGAAGCTGATTATATCGTTGATATCGGTCCTGGCGCAGGTATCCATGGCGGTGAAGTTGTCGCTCAAGGAAGTTTAGAAGATATTAAAAAAGAGAAAAGAAGTATCACTGGACAATATCTTTCTGGTGAAAAATATATCCCTATTCCTAAGGAAAGAAGAAAAGGAAACGGCAAATTTATTCATATTAAAGGCGCCGCTAGTAATAACTTAAAAGGTATTGATGTGGATATTCCTTTAGGATGTTTTGTTTGTGTGACGGGTGTTTCCGGAAGTGGAAAATCTTCACTAATTAATCAAACTTTATATCCATTTATCAAACGTGCGTTTGATGAAAATGCCGATATTACCTTAGGGAAGGTTGATTCTATTAGCGGAATCGAACATTTAGATAAGGTTATTGATATCACTCAAGATCCTATTGGAAGAACTCCAAGAAGTAATCCTGCTACATACGTGAAGTTATTTGATGATATTAGAGATTTATTCGCGGAAACAGTGGAAGCAAAAGCTCGTGGATTTGATAAAGGTAGATTCTCTTTTAATACTACTGGTGGAAGATGTGAAACTTGCCAAGGTGCAGGTGTGACATGTATTCCAATGAACTTCCTACCTGATGTTTATGTGAAATGTGATTCTTGTGGTGGCAAACGCTATAACGAAGAAACATTACAAGTGACATATAAAGGCAAAACTATTTATGACATCTTAGAAATGACTGTGGAAGATGCTTTGCATTTCTTTGAAAATAGACCAAAACTCAAAAGAAGAATCCAAGTCTTATATGATGTTGGACTCGGTTATATCAAACTCGGACAACCCGCAACCACATTAAGTGGTGGTGAAGCACAACGTGTGAAATTAGCCTTTGAACTTCAAAAGAAACCTACCGGTAAAACATTATACATATTAGATGAACCCACAACCGGTTTACATAGTGATGACGTGGGAAGATTATTAAAAATCTTACAACGCATCGTAGATAATGGTGATACAGTATTAGTCATCGAGCATAATCTCGATGTCATTAAAGTCGCTGACCACATTATCGATTTAGGACCTGATGGTGGTGACCAAGGTGGCACAATTGTCGCTATAGGCACACCAGAAGAAGTGTCTAAAAATAAAAAATCTTATACTGGACAATTCTTGGCCGATATCTTAAGGAAAGGACGTTACTGCTAATGGTATTATTTATCGTTGCCGCAGTTCTTGCGGTGTTTGCATTGGGATTTGGATTATATCTCACAATTCAATTTATTAGAAATAGAATTCCTCCAGTCCCATTTAATAAATTAATTAAACGCTTATTCATCATCGTTGGCGTATTTACACTTTCTTTTGCCACAATGATGATTTCCATTTACTTATGGGGAAGCATTAAACCAAAAGCTTATGAGTTAACCGCGGCGATTGTCGGTGGTTTATTAGTGGGATTCTTAGGTTCCGTTTCCTTATTTAGTTTCATCCTTCATTACTGGGGTGGCGGAGAAGAAAAAGGTATTAGCCAAGGTGCGGATAAATGGATGTTTAAAGTCTTGATGGCGGCATTCCCATTATTCTTAATTTCCATTTTCTTCTTAACAGATGGATTTGCTAACTATGTTAAATATCCATTGGTGAATGGTATTAGTTTCACAAATGGTTTTGTTTCTCCTGTGGATGGAGTAAGTCCAAATATTGCATTTTATGCATTATGCATCCTTTCTGGTGCAATTTATGTCTATTTCTTATGTGACCACAAATTCTATTTAGAATATGGCAAACACGGTATCTTAGAATCTACATTCTTAGTGGCCTTCCCTGCTGGTATCTTAGGCGCAAGACTTTTCTATGTTATTGGTAACTGGAATGTCGAATTTGCTGGTGAAGCTTGGTATAAAGCATTCATGATTTGGGAAGGTGGATTAACCATCTTAGGTGGCGCTTTAACAGGTATTGTTGTTGGTGTTGCCTGGTTCATTTGGAGAAACAAAGGCTATAACATTTGGCTAGCCGTTGATATCATCGTTCCAACTATCTTAATCGCTCAAGCCGTTGGTAGATGGGGCAACTTCTTTAATATTGAAGTTTATGGTAAGTTATCTTCATACGATAACTGGTGGTGGTTACCACGCTTTATCGTTAACAATATGAGATTCGATAATAGTGGTGTCGTTCTTAACGATAATATGATTCACGTTCCATTATTCTTCATTGAATGTATCACTAACTTATTAGGTTACTTTGTCTTGGCCCATGTTTTTGGTAAGGCTTTAAGAAAATATACACAATTAGGTGACTTAGCCTTTGGCTATATCATTTGGTATGGTTTAACAAGATTGTTTATGGAACCACTTAGAGATGCTGACTTCAATATGGGTAGCAATGGCTACTGGTCTTGGATTTGGTCATTAGCATTCGTTATCGGTGGATCCTTAGCTATTGGTGTTAACCACTTAGTGAGATATTTAAGAAACAAGAAAGATGTTAATAAATTAGCAAAGATTATCGAAACCGCTTCTGTTTGTGTAGTGGCATTAACACTCATCATCGTTGGTGGGGTAATGATGGGCACTTCTTCATTCTCACAAGCGTTAGTGTTAAATAAATTTAACTGGGGTTTAATTATCTTAGCCTTAGGTATTTCTGCATTAATGGGATTATTAATTACTCTTCCTCCATTGTTCAATAAAAAGAAAGAAGTGGTGGAAGTTGCCTAATAAATATCAAGTTCTCCTCTTTGATTTAGATGGAACTGTCGCTGATACAGATGAAATGATTGTTCAGACAATGAACATTCTTTATGATTTATATCGAGATGGTAAGAGGTCACCAAGAGAAGAAATATATTATTTCTCTGGTCCTCCAATATATGACACATTAAATAAAGAATTCCCAGGTTGTGATATGGAATTCATGCATAACGAATTTCGCCGTGTCTCCGTGGAATTATATCCAAAAACGGTAACTGCATACCCTCACGCAAAAGAAACTCTCATTTCTCTTAAAAACAAGGGTTATAAGTTAGGTATCGTTACAAATAAGATTCATAGTTCCACTTTGTTATGTTTAAAAATTATTGGTTTAGAAGGAATATTTGATTCTTTAGTGTGCTATGACGATGTTAGTAATCCTAAACCACATGGAGAACCTATTTTAAAAGCCGCAAATGAATTGGGTGCGTCTGACTTGTCAAAGGTTTTATATATCGGTGATAATAAAACTGACCTTGATGCTGCGAATAATGCAGGTGTTGATTGCGCATTAATATCTTGGGGTCCTCGTGTTTTAGATAAGAATTTAAAACCGAGCTTCACAATTGCTTCTTTCGAAGAATTGGAAAGGAGATTATCCTAATGAAAATATTTGATTGTCTTATTATTGGCGCGGGACCATGTGGTATCGGCGCTGCTTTAAAACTTCACGAAGCTGGAGTTAATTTTGCTATTATTGATGGATCTACACCAGGTGGCAAAGTTAATATCGCTCCTCGTGTTGATAATTATCCAGGATTTAAAGAAATCCCTGGTCCAGATTTAGCTTTCAAGTTATTTGAAAGATTAATGAATGTAGGTATCTCCATTACTGGCGATAATATCCTTTCGTTAGAAAAAGAAGGGGATTTATTCAAAGCCACAGGTGAATATGACACATATTTTGGTAAATGTGTCTTATTAGCGGTGGGTACAAAAGAAAGAAAATTAGGCCTTCCTAATGAAGATAAATTATTTGGACATGGTTTATCATATTGCGCATTATGCGATGGGCATTTCTTTAAAGGACAAGATGTCGCCGTTATCGGTGGTGGTAACGCTGCGCTTAAAGAGGCAATTCATCTCGCAGGTATTGTAAAGAAACTTTATGTTATTCATAGAAGAAATGAATTTAGAGGAAGTCTTGACTTAGTCAATGAATTAAAAGAAATGGATAATGTGGAAATCATTACTCCATATATTCCCGTGGAAATATTAGGTGATGACAAAGTCACAGGACTTGTCATTAAAAATAGAGAAGATGGTAGCCATAGAACTTTAGAGCTAGATGGCTTATTCCCACTTGTGGGACAACTACCAAATACAACATTTATCAAAATCGATGGTGTATTAAATGAATGGGGTACCATTCCAGTGGATAAAGAAATGAAATCTGGTGTTGATGGTATCTATGCAGGTGGAGATGTCCTTCCAAGAGATATTAGACAAATCTATCTTGCGGAACATGATGGCCGTGTTGCCGCAAAATCGATTATCAATTATTTAAATAAATAAGGTGCTAACAGGCGCCTTTTTTGTTACACTTATAAGTGTATTTAGGGGATACATTATTTTATGAAAGAATTAATTATCTTATCCGGTCCTAGTGGTAGTGGCGTTTCATCAAGTAAATTCGTTTTTGAAGAACTTGGCTACTACGTTATAGATAGTGCACCAAGTAATGTCACACAAGCATTATTAGATGAATGCGCAGTTAACAATGACGCAAAAGGTTTTTGCCTTATGCCTCGTATTGGTGGTGCAGCCAAAGTAGTAGAAGCCGCAAGAAAAGATAAAAGATTTAATACTAAGTTCATTTTATTGACCACAGAGAAAGATGAATTAATTAAAAGATACGCGCTCAGTAGGCACGCGCACCCACGAAGCATCATGCATAACATGCCATTAGAAGATGCGATTAATTTAGATATCAAAGATGCCTTAGATTTAGTGGGCATCGCGGATTATGAAATTGATACAACGAGATTAACCACAAAAGAACTAAGAATTAATTTATTTAATAAATTACAAAATAAAGAAAGTGACAATATCACCAAGATTACTTTTATATCCTTCGGATTAAAGAACGGTATTCCTGTGGGACTTGATGCGATGTTTGACGTGCGATTAATTCCTAATCCATATTGGATTGCTAGACTTGCTCCACTTAATGGAGCGGATCAAGAAGTCATTGATTACATCATGTCATTTGATATCACAAAAGAACTTCTATCAAAGATAGTGGATTACTTAGAATATTACATCCCAGAAATGCAAAAACTCGGTAGAGCTAGTTATACAGTTGGAATTGCCTGCAGTGGTGGCCAACACCGTTCCACATTTGTGGCGAATTATTTAAGAGATTATTTCAAAGATAGATATAATGTTGAAGCCTATCATCGTGATTCACCTGAACTAAATAAATAACTATGAGAAAACAATCATTTACTAGAGAAGTTAAGGAAGAACTATGTTCTAACGAATATCCCTCTCAAGACCGTTTGAGAGCGCTTTTGGCCGCTTATATTCGTATCAATGGTTCTTTAGTGTTTAGAGATAAGAAATCTTATCTCTCACTTTCTAGTGAAAATGCGAAAATATCCGCGTTTATTTATAAAACACTCAACGATATTTATAAGTCTGATGCGAGACTAATTTATGAAACAAAAACTAACTTAGGCAAGAATCGTATTTACACAATTGAGATTCAAGAAGCTAGTGAAACAATATTAGAAGATTTAGATATTTCCTTTCTTGAAGGAAAGATTAGTAAGAATATCGTGAGAAACGACGATACAATCTCCGGCTACTTAGCAGGCGCTTTCTTAGCCAGTGGTAGTGTGAATTCTCCTGCGACAAGTAATTATCATTTAGAGATTGCCCTTAATAGTGAGAACTATGCGAAGTGGTTATCCAAATTATTCTCTAAATATAAGAACAGTGATATCGAACCAAAGATTGTCAAAAGAAGAGAACAATTTGTTATTTACTTTAAGAAGAGCGATCAAATATCTAATTTTCTCATTATGATCGGTGCGGTCTCTTCCTGTTTAGAATTTGAAGATGCTCGTATGAATAGAGATTTGGTTAATTCACAAAACCGTCTTACCAATATGGACACCGCGAACATGAAGAAGATTTATGAAACTGGTTTAAGACAAGTAGAAGAAATCAAACTCATCGACAAAGTCGTGGGCATTGAAAATATCGAGAATAGTAAGATTCGTTTATTATGCTCGTTAAGATTAGAAAATGAATCTGCTTCTCTAGTGGATCTCGCCATCCTTATGTCCGAAAAGTTAGGTAAAGATATTACTAAAAGTAATATAAATCACTTATTTAGAAGTATTCATGAAATGTATCAGAGGTATTCCAATGGACATTAATAAGCAATTAGGTAAAAGAATTAAATACCTCCGTTCACTAGTGAAATGGTCACAAGAAGACTTAGCCTTAGAAGCGGGAGTGAACAAAAACTACCTCTCTGACTTAGAAAGAGGAGAGAGAAATCCGACAGTGAAAATATTAGAAAAGATTGCCAAAGCATTTGGCATTTCCTTGGAAGAATTATTTAGAGGCATCCAGATAATCTAGGATGCTTTTTCTGTTGAAAAACGACTATTTTTGATTTTTTATGCGATTTTATTGTAAAAATTAATGAATATAGTATAAACTATATAGCGCAAACAAAGGAGGACATTTATTACATGTCAGTGAAAGTTGCAATTAACGGATTCGGTCGTATTGGCCGTTTAGCATTCAGACAAATGTTTGGAGCAAAAGGTTATGAAATCGTCGCGATTAACGATTTAACTTCTCCAAAGATGTTGGCTAACTTATTAAAATACGATACCGCTCAAGGTGGTTATGCCGGTGTTATCGGCGAAGGTTTACACACTGTTTCCAGTAAAGAACCAGTCTTAGCAGAAGATGGTAAAACAGTTTTAGAACCAGGTTCCATCACAGTTGACGGTAAAGAAATCACCATCTATGCGATGCCAAAAGCAGAAGAACTCCCATGGGGTGAACTCGGTGTCGACGTCGTCTTAGAATGTACAGGTTTCTATTGTTCTAAAGAAAAATCAATGGCACACGTCAGAGCAGGTGCTAAGAAAGTCATCATTTCCGCTCCTGCAGGAAAAGACTTACCAACAATCGTCTTCGGTGTTAACGAAAATACATTAACAAAGAACGATCAAGTCATCTCCGCTGCTAGCTGTACCACAAACTGCTTAGCCCCAATGGCCAAAGCATTAAACGATTTAGCTCCAATCCAATCTGGTATTATGAGCACAATCCACGCCTACACTGGTGACCAAATGATCTTAGATGGTCCACACAGAAAAGGTGACTTACGTAGAGCACGTGCTGGCGCTGCCAACATCGTTCCTAACTCTACAGGTGCTGCAAAAGCTATCGGCTTAGTCATTCCAGAATTAAATGGCAAATTAATCGGTAGTGCACAACGTGTCCCAGTCCCAACTGGTTCCACAACAATCTTAACAGCCGTTGTTAAATTCGATGGCGAATTAACCGCAGAAGTTATCAATGCTCACATGAAGAGTGTTGCTAATGAATCCTATGGTTATAACGAAGATCCAATCGTCTCCTCTGACGTTATCGGTATGAGATTCGGTTCCTTATTCGATGCCACACAAACAATGGTTTGCAAACTTGGTGAAGGTTTATATGAAGTTCAAGTCGTCGCTTGGTACGATAACGAAAACTCATACACCAGCCAAATGGTTCGTACCATCAAATACTTCGCAGAAAATTGCTAAGTGTTGGTGCTACCTTAATTAAATAAATTAAAATTGGCACCTATGGATTATCATGGGTGCCATTTTATAAAAAAGGAGAAAATTAACTATGTTAACAGTTAAAGAATTGAACGCTAAAGGTTTACGCGTTGTCGTTCGTGTCGACTTTAACGTCCCACTCAAAGGTGGAGAAATCAGAGACGATAATAGAATCGTTGCTGCTTTACCAACCATCAAAGAATTAATCGCTAAAGGTGCCAGAGTCATCTTAATGAGTCACTTAGGCAAAGTTAAACACAAAGAAGCACCAAAAGTGGTTGAAGAACAAAAGAAGAAAAACAATATGGCTCCAGTCGCTAAGAGATTAAGCGAATTATTAGGCCAAGAAGTAGTCTTTGTCCCAGTTACACGTGGTGAAGAATTAGAAAAGGCTGTTGCCGCTTTAAATGATGGCCAAGTCTTATTAATGCAAAATACACGTTATGAAAAAGGCGAAGAAAAGAATGATCCTGAATTAGCTAAAGAATGGGCTAAATTAGCAGATGCATTCGTTATGGATGCTTTCGGTAGTGCTCATAGAGCACACGCTTCCACACATGGCATTCCTTCTTTATTAAAAGAAGAAAACAAACCAGTGGCAGTTGGCTACTTAGTGGAAAAGGAAGTTGCTAACTTAACAAGATGTGTCGATGTTAAGGAAGAAGATAGACCATATGTCGCTATTTTAGGTGGCTTAAAAGTTTCCGATAAGATTAAAGTTATCGAATCATTATTAGGCAAATGTGACAAGATCTTAATCGGTGGCGCTATGGCATTTACATTCTTTAAAGCTTTAGGTCACCCAACAGGTACATCCCCAGTTGAAGATGAACAATTAGACTACGCACGTGGTTGCTTAGCCAAAGCCAATGGCAAAATCGTCTTACCAGTGGATACAGTCGTTGGTGATGCCTTTGACCCAGCTGAAAGAACAACAATTACTGTTTTAGAAAACGTTGATGTCCCAGAAGGATTCCAAGGTTTAGATATCGGTCCAAAGACCAGAGAATTATTCGCTAAAGAAATTAGCCAAGCCAAGATGTTATTCTGGAACGGCCCAATGGGTGTCTTCGAACAACAAGAATTCCAAAAAGGTACATTAGCCGTTTGTGAAGCAGTTGCAAAATTAGAAGGAAAAGCCTTCACCGTTTGTGGTGGTGGTGACTCCGCAGCCGCGATTAAACAATTCGGTTTTGCCAAAAAGTTCTCACACGTTTCTACCGGTGGCGGTGCTTCCTTAGAAATGATTGAAAACGATGGCCACTTACCAGGCATTGATGTTCTCAAATAGTTATGAGAAGAAAATTATTATTGGGCAACTGGAAAATGAACAAGACTTCCGCGGAAGCCAAAGAGTTTGCCCTAGAAACAAAAGAACTTGTTGAATTAGCAAGTAAAAACAACATCGATATCGGTGTTGCTCCAACATACTTATCTTTAGCCGCGGTCAAAGAAAACGCGGATAAGAGAATGATTGTCGCCGCACAAAACTGCCATTTTAACGATCATGGTGCTTTTACCGGTGAAATCTCTATTCCTATGCTTCAAGAATTTGGTATTGATTGGGTTTTAATCGGCCACTCCGAAAGAAGAGCTTATGATAATGAAACCAATTTTAAATGCCATGAAAAGATCAAAGCTTTATTAGCTAACAAAATGGTTCCAGTCTATTGCGTTGGTGAAACATTAGGTGAATTTGAAGCAGGCGAAACAAAAGATGTTGTTTCCGCACAAGTGAAACAAGGTTTAGAAGGCTTTAGCGCTGAAGAAGTTAAAGATATCGTTATCGCTTATGAACCAGTTTGGTCCATTGGTACCGGTAAGAATGCTTCTACAGAAATCGCTCAAGATGTCTGTGGATTTATCCGTAACATCTTAAGAGAATTATTCGGTAAAGTCGCTGATGAAATCAGAATCCTCTATGGTGGTTCTGTGAAACCAGAAAATATCAAAGCATATTTATCTTGCCCAGATATCGATGGTGGCTTAGTCGGCGGTGCTTCTTTAAAGAAAGAATCTTACGAAGGATTATTAACCAATATCCTTTAATACTTAACGATTATGTCAGAATATAGAAACTGGTCTAATGATGTAAATGTATCCGATCAACAAGAAGAGGCTACTTTTTCCTTAGTCAAAGTATTCGGCTATATGTTTGCGGGTTTATTGATAACCACAATAGTGATGCTTGGCTTAGGAGGATTATTCCGTCATCTCTTTGGTATTGGTGATGCTTTCGCTGAGCAAGCACCAGACTTCAGTAACAATAATGCCTTGATGGCTTTATTAATTGTGATGATTGTCTCATTCGTGGGTCTTATTATAATGTCCTTTGTCGTTCCTATGGTTTTGCATCGTGGTGTCCATAGTATTCTAGTTCCATCCATTATTTACTCTGTATTAATGGGCGCCTCATTATCAACACTAGCAATATTCATTCCTTGGTACTTATTAGGCGTGACATTTGGTATAACCTCGGTCATCTTTGGATTACTTTCCCTTATCGCTTTCTTAAGCAAGGGACGCCTAAATGGCCTAGCAATTGTAGCGATAGGATTAGTTAGTGGGGCAATGCTTATCTCATTGTTCTTATGGATCTTAATGTTGTTCAAAGTTGATGTCACTTGGTTATTCTGGGTGGTGTCTCTCGCTGTATTTGCCGGAATGATGCTTATCACGATATGGGATGTCGCCAGAATTAAAAGAATCGCTGAAGAAGGAGCGATGAGTAATAATCTCTCCTTATATTGCGCGTATATTCTTTATAATGATTTCATCTATATCTTTCTAAGAGTCCTTAGACTATTGTTCGTCGTTTTTGCAAGGACAAAACGTTAAAAATTAACTCTACTATATTTATATATAATAGATATAAGGGAAAAGGTGCCTGGAAAGGTGCCTTTTTTCTATTCATTTAAGGCCTTATTTTAGGTTTGAAAAAAATTTTTTAAAATTTACTTTACACATGTGCGTATTTGCGTATAATAAGAAACAGCGCGAACTCATAGAGGTCTCGCAAATACCACTTAAAAAAAGATAAAAAATCTTTCAAAAGTCGTTGACATGTTAATTACGATGGTGGTATGATTTCTAAGCATGCTGTGGCGAGAGCCAAACCTATTACAAAGTAATACAGCAAGCACTGATCTTTGAAAACTGAACAGATGTACAAACACAAAACGTCAATTTATTTTTTAATTACAATAACCAGATAATAATTTTGAACTAGAATAAAACTTTGAGAGTTTGATCCTGGCTCAGGATGAACGCTGGCGGCGTGCCTAATACATGCA
>JAEDDA010000029.1 GCA_016298185.1 Bacilli bacterium
ATTTTTTTATTATTCAACAGGTTTAATGAAGAAGTTTCCGTACACTTGTGATAGAGGTGTTATGGTAATGAATGCGTTATGATCAACCTTGCGTGCAAGTTTGACTACATCTTTAACCTGCGATGATGATACTACCATGAAGATAACTTTTCTTGCTTGATGACTATATGCGCCCTCACCATTAACCACTGTTGCACTATGTGGAAAATTAGCGATAAGAACGGGTGTGAGATAATCACTATTAGTGATGATTTGCACTTGAATCTTCTTATTTCTCAAATTGATTGCATCAATAATTAAATTAGCAACAAATAAGTAAAGAATTGAGAAGAAGAAAGCAATAACACCAGATTCCCAATCAGAACCTCTTGTGGAGATAACTAATAATATAGAATATGAAGAAATAATAACACTATTGATGAGAATTCCATATTTACCAATACTAGAAGATTTTCTTAAAGCAAAGTAATAAGAGAAGACATCAATACCACCACAAGAGACATCTCCACGATACGCTAATGCACTAGAAACACCGACTGTCACAGCGCCGAATAAAACTCTCACTAATTCATGGTTATAGATCATTGGATTTTGAGCGATTAATTGAGTGATATTAATATGGAAAATCTCCGGATGGGTAAACATAAAAATAAATAAAGAAGATAAACCTACATTGACTAATGAATAAATAGCGAATCTCTTACCGATTTTAAAGAACGCAAAGGTAAGGATTGGGATATTAATAACAAGGTAACCAATAGAAATAACTGTACTCACTGTATCACCAGATATGCCATCGAGTAACCCATTAATCTTAAGCGCAAGAGCAATTGTTTGGGATACGCCTGATACACCGCCTGTAGCAATATGTAGGCCTTCACGCATCTCACCCGCTACTTCGACAATACCAGGTGTGATAAAACTAGCGAACCCGAATGCAAATATAAGCGCAGCAATAAAAGCGTGCCAAAATGCATTAAGGTGTTCAAGTGCTCCTCTTAGGAAGCGATGATCGAATAAATAATCATTTATTTTTCTTTTGATTTTTTCGCTCTTTTTCATAATTGACGCATGTTATTGTATAGACTTGTTTATTAAAAAACAACTGTGATCTGAAAATAATAATTTATTTTTGTGGTGGACATTTGAGCGCACATACATATAAAATACATATTAGTTTGTTGAAATCACATATTTGAAGTGATAAGATAATCACGCTATATGTAAATATAGGGAGGCAATCGTATTATGGTAGTATTTAGAGCAATTGGAAGATTCTTCGTTCGTATCGGACGTTGGATTAAAGATACAGCGTGGATTCAACCACTATTAATCGTTGGTGGTATTTTTGCAATTATCTTCTCCATCCCACATTTAACCAAATGGGTCAAATCATGGGTCAAGGATGAATCCGCTGCTGAAAAATACTATTCCAGCAAAAAACTCAGTCTCAAGAACGCTGACAAAGATAATGGAAGCGAAGTTGATGACTTATTCGATTACCTCACAGAATTCTCCGAAACAAAAACTGCTAGCGAAGCTGGCAAAAAGAAATTTGGCGAAAAGTTCTTCTTAGCTATTGTCCAAGAAAACTGCAATGCTTGCCAAGAAAGATATGGCGGTTTCAAAACCCTTGAAAACAACTGGGGTAAAGGCGAATCCTTCTCCTTAGATGGTGAAGATGGATTAGGCAACGAACCATTCAAATTACACACAATCTATGCCGATACCAAAAACGATGATGGTGATAACTTATTCGAAAAGGTTTATGAAAGAGCGGAAGTTCTTAACTTCTTTGAAACCACAATCTCCGCTATGGAAGGTGACAACTACGATCACCCATACTACATCAACGGTAAAGAAAGTGGTTATGAAACAAACCTCAAGAATTTAAAAGAAAGAGAAGAAATCACCACTCCTGCTATCTTCCTTATCGACTTAACAAGCGAAGGTAATGCTGGTTGGAGAAGCGACTATGGTGTGAGAGAAGTTCTCTTCACATTCGATGGCACCGATGGAACTGATGATTACGCTAAAGCGAGAACATTAAGAAACGCTTGGACAAATAATCCAAGTATCGGTAATGTCTTCTCTGAAGAATACAACGGATAATTAAAAACTGGGCAAGTCCCAGTTTTCTTTTTATAAATAAAAAGGATGTGACTGGCATCCTTTTATTTCAATCTTTTATTCACGCTTTCTGGCACTAAGCTAGAAACATCAACACCTGCTTCATGGAGTTCCATAATCATTGAGGAGTTAATGAATGATTTATCATTCTTGCTCATCAAGAAGACGGTATCAATGTTGTTATCCACAAAATCGTTTGCGCTGGCTAATTGGAATTCATATTCGAAATCAGTAACTGCGCGTAATCCACGGATTAAGTGAGTTGCACCATTGCTTTTTGCGTATTCCACGGTTAATCCAGAAAAAGAATCGATAACAACATTAGGATTATCCACAGTTTCTTTAATCATCTCCACTCTTTCTTTAGGAGAAAATCTCGATTTCTTTTTTGGATTATCAGCGACTAAGACGATAACTTTATCAAAAATCTTACACGCTCTATTTAAGATATCTAAATGTCCATTGGTAATTGGATCAAAACTTCCAGGATAAATGGCTATTTTCATAACTTACCTCCATAATATGGCGACTTTGATTTCGCCGTATTTATAATCTCTTCGACGAGAATAATATTCTTCACTAATTATGACATCTCTATCACTTTCGATAACGATTATAGCATGTTCTTTTAATAAATTATTTTTAATGAATAAAGAAACTATTTCTTCATATCTGCCTAATTTATAGGGTGGGTCTAGAAAAACGATATCAAATTTTCTTTTTTCCTTTATAAATAATTTAATAGCGGATTCATCATCCATATATAATACTTCCGCGTTATTGATACCTAAGGAGGATATATTCTTTTTCGTGGTGTCTATTGCGATTTTATTTTTATCTACAAATGTAACTTTTAAGCAACCCCTTGATAAGGCTTCAATTCCCATTGCCCCAGAACCACTATAAAGGTCTAAACCAACACAACCGTTTAAATCACTAACCGCGGAGAAAATAGCCTCTCTAATGCGGTCTTTCGTAGGTCTAATATGTTCCGCGTCATCAGGATAGGTAATTAATCTTCTTTTATATAAGCCACCGACAATTCTCATAATTATTTCTCTTTTGAACAAAGTTTAGAGGTGAAATTAGCAAATATGATTTTGTTAATCTCTTCATATAGTTCTCTAACTTCCACATATGCTTTCATATATTCTTTCACTAATGGGTGATTATCTAAATTAAGCTTTGCTTCATGTAATTCTTTTAATGCTTTTTGGGCTTCTTTAGATTCTTCTGAGAAGTGATTTAAGACATCGCTATAATTCACTGAAGCCATATCTTTTTTATAGGCTAAAGACATTACTTCTTCATCCTCATTCATTTTCTTTTCTAATTCATTTAATTTAATAATACGAGGATCTTTATTTAGAAGTTCTTTTAAGTTCTCCGCTTTTAAGTAAATGTCTTTTTCCATACTTAAATCATTATATCAAATGTTTTATCAATACATTTATGTTTATTTTGTGTTAATATATGCCCGTATGAAATTAAAGATTATCAAAGATACCAATCCAATTATGAGGAAGAAATCTCTTCCGGTAGAATTACCCTTATCTAGCAAGGATAAAGAAACTTTAGATGCGATGCTTGAATATCTTAAATTAAGTCAAGATGAAGAGTACGCAAGGAAGCATAATATCCAAGCCGGTGTTGGTATGGCGGCAATCCAAATTGGTTTATTAAAAAGAATGTTCGTCATCTATTACGAAACAGAGAACGGACCAGTGCAATATCAATTAGTGAATCCAGTCATATTAGAAACCAGCATGAAGAAATGCGCCTTAGAACAAGGCGAAGGATGTCTATCAGTTCCTAATCATCACGAAGGATTAGTCCACCGCTACTACAAAATTAAAATGAAAGCGTATGATGCCTTAAGCGATGAAAACATCATCATCACTGCGATGGGTTATGACGCGATTGTCTTACAACACGAATATGATCATTTAGATGGTATATTCTATTATGATAGAATAAACGCCAACAATCCTAACAGCAAAATGCCAGGCGAGGAGATTATCTAATAAGGATACAAGTTTATACTTGTGTCCTTTTTATTAAATGGTGTTATAATAAGGGCGACAAATTATACATATTATAATGTAAGGAGGTTTGTTAAATGGAAAAGGCTATTTCGTTGCCGGTTTCCGTCTATGCACTTGGTGGCTTAGGTGAAGTCGGTAAAAACATGTATTGTATAGAAAATGATGAAACAATCATCA
Source organism: Bacilli bacterium (assembly GCA_016298185.1). Classification (GTDB taxonomy): domain Bacteria; phylum Bacillota_I; class Bacilli_A; order RFN20; family CAG-826; genus RUG13091. The sequence goes on from JAEDDA010000029.1 coordinate 4,353, forward strand.
TTCTTGATGCGGGCGTTAAGTTCCCAGGAGTTGAATTCCCTGGTATTAACTACATATGCCCAGATTTCACACACTTAAAAAACAATCGTAACAAAATCAAAGCCCTTTTCATCACACATGGACACGAAGACCATATCGGTGGTATTCCATTTTTACTACAAACCGTTCACATTCCAGTTATATACGCACCGCGCTTAGCCGCTGCTTTAATTAAGAATAGACTCGAAGAATATCGTATGAGTGAGATGGCTAATATCGTTGAATATGACAGCAATACAGTTGTACCAGTCGATAGATTTAAAGTTAGTTTCTATCGCGTGACTCATAGTATTCCTGATTCCTTTGGAATCGTTGTCGATACTCCAGAAGGAAGAATCGTCTCCACAGGTGACTTTAAGATTGACTTAACACCTATTGGAAAAGATATGGAACTTTCTCGTATGGCGGAAATCGGAGAGCAAGGTGTGACATTGCTCCTTGGCGAATCCACAAACGCGGAACAAGAAGGATATACACCTAGTGAAAAGAATGTTTATGATTCAATCGATGACATTATTAAAAATGCTCAAGGTAGATTAATTGTTTCTACTTTCTCTTCTAATATTTCTCGTATTCAACAAGTTTGTGAATCTGCGGTTAGCCATAATCGTAAAATCACTATCGTTGGTAGAAGCATGGAAAAGGCTGTCGATATATCTAGAAGTTTTGGTTATATCCATATTCCTGATGATGCAATTATCGAAACACAAGATATAAAGAAATTTCCAAATAGCGAATTATTAATTCTTTGTACCGGTAGCCAAGGTGAATCCATGGCCGCGTTATCTAGAATCGCAAATGGCGCGCATAAAGACATTCATATCATTCCTGGCGACACAATTGTTTTCTCTAGCTCCGCTATTCCAGGTAATGGCGTCATGATTGATAACATCATTAACTCATTAGCCCGTGCTGGTGCGGATATTATTACTAACTCCATCCTTAACGATATTCATTCATCTGGTCACGCTTCAAGACAAGAACTTAGGTTAATGCTTAAGTTAATGAAGCCTAAATACTTTATGCCTATTCACGGTGAATATAGAATGCAAAGATTGCACTCTGAACTCGCGATGGATTTAGGTGTTAAAAAAGAAAACATCTTTATCTTAGATAACGGTGATACTTTAACTTTGTCAAAAGGTGTTGTTAAACGCGGTTATCCAGTAGAACACGGTAATACATTTATCGATGGTAAAGACACCAACTCTTTAGCGGAAGCAGTCATTAATGACCGTCGTATTTTAACTGGTGATGGTATGATGGCGATTACTGTGAGTATTGATACAAAGAAAAACGTTATTATTTCTAAACCCGAAATCTACGCGAAAGGCGTTATTGATCAAGGTAGCAAAACATTACATAACGAATTAATAAAATTATTAGAAATTGGCATTAGTGAAAAACTACAAACAAAGCCAAGCTTCGCGGAACTAAAAATGCTAATTAAAGATATCGCAGGATTTTATCTCTATAAGAGAAGTAAAACTCGTCCAATTATTATTCCTGTGATTATGAGTAAGAATTAATAAGATGGTCATATTAGCGAGCGCTTCTCCAAGAAGACAAGAATTAATTAAACAAATCACCAGTGATTTTAAAGTGATCACCGCGGATATTGACGAAGATAAAAGTTATGTTTTATCTCCTTTAGATGCGGTTTTAGATATCGCGAAAAGAAAAGGCGAAAAAATCCATAAGGACCACTACGAGGAATTGGTTATTTCTGCAGACACAATTGTGGTTCATAAAGGAAAGATTATTGGTAAACCAATAGATGCTAATGACGCCAAAAGAATATTAAAAGAATTATCTAATGATATTCATGAAGTTATTACTGCTTATTGTTTGTTTAAAAAAGATATATTAATTGAACACTATGTCATCTCAAAAGTTTATTTTAATAAACTAAGCGATGAATTAATTGATGCTTATATCAAAACTGGTTCTCCACTTGATAAAGCGGGTGCCTATGGCGTTCAAGATAACGATAAATTCCCAATTGTAAAAAGCATCGAGGGAAGTGTTACCAATGTCATTGGATTCCCGGTGGATGAAATAAAACAAGATTTCTTAAATATTGAAAAAGACTAGCAATCACTAGTCTTTTTTATCAAGCTCCGCTTTTACAAGTTCAGCCTTATCTTCTAATAGAAGAGTAATTTTATTACTCATCTCAATGAAATTAGTAACGCCAAGTTCTTTTAATGCTTCTTTATTCATTAATGATTTATCCACTAATGAGAGGGAAAGTCTAGAACCATAAGCTTCGCTAGAAATAATGTTTTCCACTCCACCTAACGCTTCTACCCATTTGCTCTTTTCTGCAATTTGAGGAACTGATTTTTTGGTTTTTCTTCCTGTTACGAGGATGATTACTACCACTACTGCGATAATTGCCACTAAAACAACTGCGATAATCCAACCATAGTTTTTTAAGAATGTATTAACATCATCTTTTAATTGATCCAAAATTATCATAATACAAAGCTCTTTCTAACCGTTTTAATATATGAATTATTCTTTGAATAAACAATGCTTACTTTCTTATCAGAAATAGACACTGTAATTTCTTTTAAATTCCCTTCTTTATTAAGGGATAAATTATCATATCCCACCATTGTTCCTGATAATTCACCTTTAAAGGAAATCTTTTTATTCCCACTAACAACTAATGAACTCTTTAATGAGTGGAAGATATTGTTATCTAATCCGGCGATTTCTGTTAATTCTAAAGCGTTTAAATCGCTATCGATTAAAGCACCACCTAATGATTTGTTATAAGCGGAACTGCCTAAGGGAGAACACACCATTAAACCATTACCACGGAATGTTTCTAATTTATCTTTATCAATAAACACATCACTAATAAGTGTGTGGAAAGGATTTTCAATCCTAATCTCATTTAAAGCGTAGATAACTTGTTCTTTATCATGGTATTTAATCTCACCCTTTAATAAAGAATATTGCTTAACAGATAATCCTTCTTTGAGTTCTTTAATAAGTTCTGGGATATCTTCCTTTGTATAACCGCAGAAGAAACCTAATGAACCATAGTTAACACCGATGAATTTGATGGAATCTAATTTATTAATATAAGCATGAACGGCTTGTAAAAATGTTCCATCTCCACCGATAGAAATAACAACATTAGGATTAATATTATCTAAAGAAAAGCCATTCTTCTCTAATTGTTCTTTTACAAAAGCAGCATTTTCATTATTTTTTTCTTTATAAAAAAGTCCAATTTTCATAGTTATCTTCTTTAGTGGTATAATCATATCACAAATATGGAACATATTGAATACGAAGAAAGAGTGATGATTACTAAGCGCGATTACAAAAAAATAATCGATGATTTAATGTCGCAAGGATATAAATGCGAGCCTTTTACAATTGAAAACATCTATTTAGATAATGAAGACTTTTTCATTACCAAAAACGATATGATGCTTCGTATTAGAAACACATCTACAGGCATTCATGAACTAACATTAAAAATTAGAAATGATGATGGCAGTCATGTAGAGATAAATGAAACATTAGATAATCATCCACTTATCGATGCTTCATTAGGTGATAAATTCAAAGAATTTAAAGAGATAATTAAATTAATCACAGTACGTATTGAAGTACCAATAGATGATCACTTATTTATTATTGATCAAAACACTTATGGAAATAAGACTGATTACAACATTGAAGTGGAAGCAAATAGCCAAAAAAACGCAGTGAATATTGCAAAAAAATACTGCGAAAAATATAAAATCACTTATAAGAGAAGCCCAAGTAAAAGTAAAAGAGCGTTTAATGAATTTAAAAAAGGATGCCGTTAATTCTGATGGTCATCCTTTTTATGATCACATTCATTGCAGTTTGGACAACTTTGACATGCCCATTCCGCAATCCTTCTTGCGTGAGGAATAAATGTTCTAATTTCATCTGGGTTATAGCCCACTTGAATTTTATTATCATCCACCATGATTGGACGTTTTAATACTGAGGGATTATTTCTAATGAACTCTATGAGTTCCTTGATGGTCATATTTTCAAAATCTAAACCACTTTCTTTAACGATTTTACTTCTTGGTGAGATGATATCTTCAGTACCATTTTCACTCTTCATAAGAATCTCTTTTAATTCTTTCTCGTTAAGGGTTGCAGCAAAAATGTTTTTCTCCACGAATGGAATCTTTTGCTCTTGGAACCATTTTTTAACTTTTCGGCAACTTGAGCAACTTGGTGAGGTGTAAATTCTAATCATTACGCGACTATTATAGCAAATAATTTATAAGTCATATATTCAAATGATTTGAAAATATGAAATTAACCATCTAAACTATTACTACTGATTGAGGAAAAATTTATGGCAGATCGCATTTTAACAGGTATTAAACCAACTGGCCAATTAACACTTGGCAATTATATTGGAGTTCTTAAACGTCTCCCTCAAATGATGGATAGAGGAGAATGTATTTTCTTTATCGCGGATTTACATGCTTTAACTCTTCCAATTGACCCACAAGTTTTAAGACAAAACACAATTGACTTAGCAAGTTTCTATTTAGCCGCAGGTCTTGACCCAGAAAGAGTTACACTATTCCTTCAATCCAGTGTCAGTGAACACGCTGAGTTAAATGCGATTATGCAAAACTATCTCTATATGGGTGAATTATCAAGAATGACCCAATTCAAAGATAAAGTATCAAAGATGAATGAATCTGCGATTGGCTTAGGCTTATTCGCTTATCCAGTCTTAATGGCGTGCGATATCGTCTTATATGACGCGGCAATTATCCCTGTCGGTGAAGACCAAGTTCAACACGTGGAAATCACTCGTGATTTAGTCAATAGATTTAACAACCGTTATGGCAAAATATTAAAGATGCCTAACTATGAACTTAGAAAAGTTGGTGCGAGAATCATGTCCTTATCTGATCCAACAGTGAAGATGTCTAAGTCTGATCCTAAAGGTGATATCTTCTTAAAAGATGATATGAAGACCGTGAGAAAGAAAATTATGTCCGCGGTTACCGACTTAGGATGCGAAGTTAAATACGATCCTGAAAATAAACCAGGTATCTCTAACTTATTAACTATCTACGCCGCACTTAAAGATATTTCTATTGAAGATGCAGAAAAAGAATTTGTCGGTAAGAGATATGGTGAATTCAAAACCGTGGTTGCGGATACAGTAGTCGCAGAACTTGAACCATTCCAAAAGAGATATCAAGAAATCGTTGAAACTAAGGCTTATGAAAAAGTCCTTCGCGATGGCGCAGTGAAAGCCAAAGCGATGGCAAAACCAACACTCGAAAGAGTGCAAGAAGCCGTTGGCTTATTAAAGATATAAGAAAAGACCGGAACCGGTCTTTTATTTATTTGCCATCGTAATAAATGCTTTCGGCAGCAAGATCTAGTTCATCATTCCACACTATCGCATGTCCATTCGGACCTATTTTGCCAGAAGTAAATAAATCAACATTTTCTAATTGCTTAAAAGCAGGATTCTTTTCAAACAATAATCTAGCATCAAAGGTTTTTGTTACATCGTCATCAAATGTAGCAACGATTTCTAAATCTTTTGTGAGTTTTAATAGTTTGATTTTTTTAAATGCCATAATTAGATTTTTAATGCTTTCTTAAGTTCTTCGTATAACTTATCAGCTTGAGCTTTATCAATCTTGTTCTTGCTCTTCATACCGATATAGAACTTAACTTTTGGTTCTGTGCCAGAAGGTCTGACAGTAATTGTGTTTCCATTTTCGAAGAATAACTTAACAACATTGCTCTTTGGTAAGGTAATCTTTTCGACTTTATTACCTTCGTAAGCTTCTTGCTTATAATAATCCTCAACACGCACCACTTTAACTCCTGAAAGTTCCTTTAATGGGGCTTTGTGCATGTCATCCATTAAATTATCCATAGCTTGTTGTCCAGTGCTGCCTTTGAATTCAATAGAATAGGCAATATCAAGGTGATAACCAAATCTTTGTTGTAATTCATCCCATACGACATCAAGTGGTTTGCCTTGCTTATCATAGAACAATGCCATTTCACAATATAAGAGAATGGCTTGGCAACCGTCTTTGTCTCTGGCAAATGGCGCCACTAAGCAGCCATAGGATTCTTCATAACCAAATTCAAATTTTGGCCCATGACCTTGTTTTTCATAATAATCAATTCTATTACCAATAAATTTAAAACCAGTTAAGAATTGCTCGGTTTTCACGCCATAATATGAGGCGACTTCTTTACCTAAGGAAGAAGTAACAATTGTGTTGTACATAACACCATTATCGGATAATAACCCCTTCTTTTTTCTTTCGGAAAGAATATAGTCCAATAACATCGCTGCGGATTGGTTACCAGTAAATGTTTGATAAGTGCCATCACTAGCTAAATATCCTAAACCAACACGATCACCATCTGGGTCAGTCATCACTAATAACTTCGCGCCCACTTCTTTTGCGAGTTTAAGTCCTTCGATATAACTTCTTGGATCTTCTGGGTTTGGTGATAATGTACCAGAGAAATCTGGATCAGGTGTACATTGAGATAAAACTGGAACAATGTCATATCCCAAATCTTTAAAAATTCTCATAGAAGGAACATAAGAAGTACCGTGATTTGGAGTAAAGACAATCTTGAAATTAGATTTATCTAAATCTTTGTTAATTGCGATAGATTCACAAAGACGGACATATTCATCATCCACTTTGTTATCTAAAACAATTGTTTCGCCTAATTTATCCGCTTTTTTGTATTCGACATCGAGTTCATTTGGTAAAGCGGCAATGAGTTCTAATAATCTTTTGATCTTATCAGGCACTAATTGGCAACCTGTTTCATCATATACTTTGTATCCGTTATATTCTTTTGGGTTATGGGAAGCGGTAATCATGACACCACCACAAGCCTTAAGATATCTAACCGCAAATGATAATTCTGGTGTTGGTCTTAAAGCATCAAAAATATAAGCCTTAATACCGAATTCATTAAGTACCTTCGCGGTTAATAATGTGAATTCTCTTGATTGATGTCTATTATCGTGACTAATAACCACTCCCATCTCTTTTGCATTAGGGAATAATTCTAAGACATATTGAGCGTAGCCCACTGTGGCTTTTCTGACTGTGAAGTCATTAAGTCTATTTGTGCCTGGGCCTAATACACCACGCATACCTGCGGTACCGAATTCCACATCCTTAAAAAACGCATCATCGATTTGAGCTTGGTTCATGTTTCTTAATTCTTGTTTGGTTTTCTCATCCACTTTTGGTGAATTTAACCATCTTTGATAGTTTGATTCTGTAAGAGTCATAATTTAATCCTTCTTTCTGTCTCTTAATTTATTTAACAAATCATCATATTCGCTTGGCATAGGAGCTTTAAATGACTTTTTGGAGAGATTATTAAGCGGGGCTTTTAATTCTCCAAAATGAACACTATAAGCATGAAGGAATTGGTTTTTGAAACCATATTCTTTTTCAATGAAGTTATTTGCTTGGAAATCACCGTATTTTCCATCACCCACGACATGGTGTCTTATATAAGACATATGGACACGGATTTGATGGGTTCTTCCCGTGATAAGTGTGATATCTAATAATGTATAGTCGCCGAATCTTTCGATTGGATGATAAACAGTCTTTGCGGGTTTGGCACCACTTTTGATTGGAGCGACAACCACTTTCTTAGTGTCAAAGTTCTTTCTAAGTGGAACTTCCACAGTTCCTTCTCTGTCAACATCCCCCACTACTAAACATAAATAATGTTTCCCGATGAGTTCGTGTTTTTGGAATAATTCGAAGAGATACGCTAATGCATCATGGTTCTTGCCAAAGATAACAATGCCAGATGTATTTCTATCAATTCTATGTGCGGGTCCTGGTTTAAAGGCTAAATCATTTTGTGGATCATATTCACCTTTAAACATTAAATATTCAATAACCATTTGGTCTAATGGTTTTTCATTATAATTCTCATCTCTTTGCACTAATACACCACGAGGTTTATTTATAAATAAGACATTGTTATCTTCATATAAAACCCAAGGCGCAATAAAATTACTTGGTTGATAGATATTTTTTTGATTAAATTCTTCTATTTGTTCATCTTTAATGTAGATAGTAATTTCTTCACCTTCATTAATGATGTATTTTTCTTTTTGCCAATGCCCGTTTACTTTGACTTCTTTTTTACGAAATAACTTATAAATAAAAGACAATGGAGCGGCATTTAATACCTTTTTGACGTACTTTTCTAAAGTCTGTCCAGATTCCTTAGAGTCCACTATATATTTCTGCATAATTCAATTCTAACATTTTTCTCTTTTATTAAAGAGTAGTTTTTACTATAATAACAATCGCACATTACCAATAAACGTCAAAGATGCCTTATATACGGAGGAATACCCAAGAGGCTGAAGGGGCGGGCTTGGAAAGCTCGTAGACTGGTAACTCGGTGCCAGGGTTCAAATCCCTGTTCCTCCGCCATGATTGATTGTCGAGACACGTACGAAAAAGTGCGTGTTTTTAAGTTTATAAATATAATAAAACACCCA
>JAEDDA010000055.1 GCA_016298185.1 Bacilli bacterium
TGAATTATATGGCTCTACAATGGCGTTTATTATTAAGGGATTAGGGGTCGATATTGATAAACTAAAAGAGATTTATTTAAGTGAATAATTAAACTTTGTTTAATAAAACAAGCAAAAATAAATTTTTATATTTAAGTTATAATGTGGTCATATGAAAATAGATTTAACGAAAATTAATAAAAAAGATATCGAATCTCTCTTATTAGAGAAAGAGATGAATATCGCCTCTGCACAAGCTTTATTTGATTATTGTTTTTATACTAGAGATAACCCCTTAAATAAGAACGATATTTTAGATTATTTAGAACTTAATTTATCTAATAAAGAAGATAAGTATTTTTACGATACTCGTATTAAACCTTCTATTAGAAAGATTGATATTAATGATTACAAAGATAACTATTATCGCAATAACATCCGTCCAAAAGAACATAAAGATAAACACTATGCACTCACATATTTAAAAATGAACCCGTATCAGTGTTTTCCTTATGATGACATATTAATCGACGATGAATTTAGAGAAGTCAGCCAGATCGGCTATTTTGATACTTCTTTTAAATATTTAGCAGTCTTAAAGGATGATGTGGTGTGGATGAGCACAGATCCAAATGAAATTAATACGATGAACGATTCGATTAACTCCGCTAGTGGAAAAGTGTTAGCCTTTGGTTTAGGACTTGGATATTTCCCAATCATGTGCGCATCCAAAAAAGAAGTATCCTCAGTGGTGGTTATTGAAAAAGATCCAGAGATTATAAAGATATTCAAAAAACACATCCTTCCATTATTTGCATATAAAGAGAAGATAACTATTATCGAAGAAGACGCATTTAAATATGCAAAAGGTGATTTAGATAATAATTATGACTATCTATTTATAGATATCTGGCATAACCCAGAAGATGGATTAGCGATGTATCTCAAATTTATAAACATCTTAAAAGATAAAAAGATTAAGACTAGCTATTGGTTAAATAAATCAATTCTAGCGATGTATCGTAGATGTCTATTAACCGTTATTGAAGAAAGTCTATTAGGTTATAGTGATAAGAATTATCAAGTCGTAGAAAATGACTACGACAAAATCATTAATGATCTATATTTTAAAACTAAAAATATGTCTTTTACTTCTTTTAAGAAAATTAAAGAAATATTGCAAGACAATTCACTTTTAAACTTATATAATAAGAAATAAGTATTACAAATACGTAATAAAGGAGAAAAGTTATGGAATTGAAAGGTTCACAAACAGAAAAAAATTTAGAAACCGCTTTTGCGGGTGAAAGCCAAGCAAGAAACAAATATACATATTTTGCTTCTAGAGCTAAAAAAGAAGGATTCGAACAAATCGCATCCATCTTCCAAGAAACCGCGGACAACGAAAAAGAACACGCTGAACTTTGGTTCAAATATTTACATGGTGGTAGTGTTCCAACCACAGTCGAAAATTTAAAAGACGCTGCGGAAGGCGAAAACTACGAATGGACAGAAATGTATAAAGAATTCGCTGAAGTCGCAAGAAAAGAAGGCTTCTTAGAAATCGCCGCAAAATTTGAACTCGTTGCAAAGATCGAAGCGGAACATGAAAAGAGATATTTAAAACTCTTAGAAAACGTTAAAGAAGGCAAAGTCTTTGTCGCACCAGATGTCGTAGTGTGGAAATGCCGTAACTGTGGACATATCCATGTTGGCAAAGCAGCACCAGAAGTGTGCCCAACATGTAATCACGCAAAAAGCTTTTTCGAATTAAGAGCCCAAAACTATTAATCTTCACTACATATAATTCGGCCCCTTAAATGGGGTCTTTTATTTTTCTATATTAATCTCTTGATTTTTTAATTTATATTTAAGATAATAATAAAGCGCTGCGAATACGGACCATTGGTGTAGCGGTTAACATGTCTCCCTGTCACGGAGAAGATCACGGGTTCGATTCCCGTATGGTCCGCCAAGCGCTTTTTAATTACATGGCCCGGTAGCTCAGTTGGTAGAGCAGGGGACTGAAAATCCCCGTGTCGGCGGTTCAATCCCGTTCTGGGCCACCATGAAATATACAACTGTTATGAATATTCATAACGTGTATAAGAAAGTGATCAGTAATTGTTGAGGTTTAAAGACCCCTGACTGCTCTAGCGAAAGCTACTGGACTGATCACTTTTTTCTTTTTATGAAAACAATATCAATCTCGTAATCAAGTTTTTTACTAAAGCGAGCTTTCTTATCTTTTTGCTCCATTTTGGCAATATACATAGGTGTATGTTTTCTCGGGTTTGGATTAGGGTCAATTTTCCAATTCTTATGCGTACCGCTTTTTGGAGAAGATGTGACACGGTGAAAGAAATAATAATCCCCTTCTTCATCAACAATATATGCTGGGTGATTGCTTTTAAAATATATACGAAAATGTTTTTTGAATTTAGACATAATAAAAAGTCCCTTTCTATATGCCTAAATAGTTTCTTAACTATTGAGATAGGCATATTACACTAAGGGGCTTTTGCTTTGCTATTTATCAATAATAATTCTATGGTGCCTCTAAGGAACCATTGTCAATTCTCCCACAAATTGTGGAAAAATGTCTTTATACAAAGTATAAAATCTTTCCGCATTATCACACCCTAACACGTAGTGCGATAGTTCAAATATTCATTTATCACAGTATTCCTGCGCTTGTAACTCTATATATAGACGCCTGTGGTCTAAATACTTGAACATAGAAATATTAACATAAATGTTAATAAAATTAAACAAAATATAAAGATACACGTT
>JAEDDA010000030.1 GCA_016298185.1 Bacilli bacterium
ATCTATCCAAGAAACTTATTATGGAATAGATATTTAAATAACCATGGTATCTTTGTTATTACAAACAGCGCACGTCCAGCTAACGCCGCAATCACTGGTACAGACAACGATTCAATCGATGTTAACTCTGGCAGTTATCTTGAAACCGAAACTCTCACATTAAAAGATGGTTCCACAAAGAGCCTTAGATATGTTGATGGAACAGGCGAAGGTCAAAAATCGCCATTAATTGGTTTCAACAGAGTTACATCTGCTGGTGCGCTTATTACAGAAGACGACCATGATAACGAAAATAAGAGAGTCTTAGCTGACGAACAAGGTAACGTTATCATTGGTGTTCGTTCTGAATTTGGTATCCACTTAATGATTGTTCAAAAATCCATTTATGAATTCTCAGCAGGTGGAGACACAACAAAAGTTCCTTCATTAGAAGAATACTACACAACTGCAGTTCCCGGCAGCAAAGATGGTAAATACCCAACTTATAAAGTTGATGGCGTTGACCACGATAAAGAAACATACGTTAACTTTATTAATACAGTTAAAACCACAGACTATAAAACACGTGCAGACGATGTTAGAAGTAAGATTAAAGGATTCGATAGCACATATGACTATCGTTTATATGAAGACCTTATCGCTAACTCCAATGTCGATATGAGCAACGAATCTACTAAGGAAGTCATTGAATTAATCAATGATTACATTGATCTCCAAAGAACAAAAAATGAAGATGCTCAAGAAGAAGGTATGAAAGAAGTTTGGCAAACATATGCTGAATTACTCGAATTACAAGACTTCTATAGACACGAATTAAATCGTATCATCCCAGAAGGTTGTAAGATTGCTTTCACAAAGTCTACATTATCTGATGATGAAAAAGCCGCATATGAAGAAGGAGGAAGATGCTATGTCAAATAAGGGTATTAAAAAAGTCTTAGCCGTGGCTCTCCTATCCACAATGGGCTTAATCGCTTGTAGCAAAGATGTTCAAGCAAAACCATCTAACTACGATAATCCATTAATTACATTTACTGAAGAAGGCGACGAAGTTTATAACAACTTAGTCAGTATTATTGAAGATGCATACCGCGATGGCACACTCGCCAGCGCAGTCTTAGACAAAATACTTTATGTCTACGCAACAAGTATGTTTGGTGCATATAACCGTAACGTCACACCTGCTCCTGCAGAAGATGATGTTACATTAGAAGAAGCTGCCGCAGATGTCGATGCTCATAACACCGACTTAGCCAATGCTACAGTTGCTAAGAAATTCTTAGAAAAACACAAAGCCTATTGGACACTCAATGAAAAAGGCGAACGTGCTGCAGATGAAGCAGAATTCAGACGTATTACCGCTAAATGGCAAACCGTCGAAGAAAGAATCTCCAGATCTATGTATGGCGATATCAGTGGCGGAAGCTTCAACAACGATAGAGGATACTTCTCCGAAGTCAAATACTTAAAAGACTTAAAAGGTAACCTCAACAAAGTTGCAAACGCTTATGTCGCAGCAGATGTTGCTGGTGCAACAACCGAAGCTGACAAAGTCGTTATCACACCAGATGTTAAAGAAGAAAATGTTTGGGTTGAAGATGGCGGTTACTTACATAGAGAATTCTTCCAAAACGCTGATAAAGGTTACACCTACATTGAAGATGAAATCATTCCAGCTATCTACCGTACATTATTAGTAGAACAATACTTAGTGGAAGAATCCTACAATAACTTAGGCCGTAGCTCTGCTAGAAAGATTAACGTCTTAGCGATTTCTGATAATAGCAACAGCGATACCGCTGCAAACTATTTAATGAAATACTTCGTGAGAGAAAAGATTTCCAAAGGTGAAGAAATCACTTCTACTGACTTCACAGAAATCTCTAACGCCATGAAAGGCTTATTAGATTCATCTACACACAAGAATGCTTTAATTGAAGACATCAATACAAACTATCCAGAATATCAAGGTGCATTCGAATACAAGACATTCACAGGTTATAACGGTAAATCATATAACTACTATAACGGCACCGATTACGGTGATATGATGAAAAACTTTGAAAAGATTAAGGCTGACTTAAACTTAACCGATACCGCGGTTGAAAGTGACTTCACAAATAGTTATACATGGGATGCCGAAATTGGTTTAGAGAAGAAAGAAAACGAAATCAAAACCAAAGATTACACAGTCGATGGTTGGTACACTGAATCCAATGGTTTAGGTGATTTACCAGATTCCATCAAAACACGTTTATTCAATATCGGTGTTGCCAATATTCTTGATAAAGAATACGAAGCAGGCAAAGATATCGATCGTTGGAATGCTACAACAAGCACATACGATGCATCTAAAGATGATTCCAAATTAGTGGCCAAGATCAATGGTAAATACTACCTCAAAGTCGCTAGTAAGGAAGCTGGTGCGCAACCACAAGATGATATCTTATTCCATGTTGATGGCAAATATTACATCGTTCAAATCGAAGAAGCAGTTTCTGGTTCTAAATTAGCCAAGAACTCCGACATCTACGAAAAAGATGAAAGCAATCCAGATAGAAAACAAGAAATCATCAACGAAGTGGCTCGTGTAGTCGCAAGTAAAGATACATATCAAACCTTATCTACCAAACACTGGTTAGAACAAGCAGCGATTAAGTATCACGACACAAAGATTTACGATTACTTCAAGGATAACTATCCAGAATTATTCGATTAATCTTAAAGGAAAATTTTAAGGAGGTCTAAACAACCTCCTTTTTCCTTTATATAATATATATAAATAAGATATAAGAGGTGATATTATGCACGAGAAAGATGTATTTTGCAAAATCGTTGATGGAGAAATACCTTGTTATAAACTTTATGAAGACGATGATGTCCTCGCATTCTTAGATATTTCTCAAGTGACTAAAGGACATGCTTTAGTTATTCCTAAAAAACACTACGACAATTTCTTAAGCACACCACAAGAAGTGATGCATAAGGTTATGGATGTCGCACAAAGAATCGGACAAGTCTCTATTAAGCTTTTAGGCGCTAAGGGAGTCAATATTCTCTCTAACTGCTATAAGGAAGCGGGACAATCAGTTATGCACTTCCACGTCCATGTTATTCCACGTTATGGCGAAGGTGAAGGCTTTGAAATCTCCATGAAAGATAATTCCAAAGGACTTAATCTTCCAGCATTAGCGGAACAGTTCAAAAACAACTTATAAAGCGAAAACCAAATAGAACGTCATCAAAGGCGTTCTTTTTTTATGGTTTGACAATTTAAATGTATAGGCTTTCTAAATATTTTAAAATTGTGTTTGTGAGTTCTAAATATTCGACGTCAATCCACTTTTCTTTCGTGCTGTCAAAATTTGAAATATATCTTTTGCTTTGAAAAATGCTTTTCACTGTTTGCTTTATGTTCTTATTTAGAACAATGGTATTGTTGTTACTAATAAGTTCATTAATTACTTCTTTAACTATTTTGCTAGTTAGGTTCTTTTCTTTAATTAGATAATACATATCAAAAACATCTTTAAACCTTGTAGATAAAACATTATGTTTTAGTAATGAACATAGCTTCTCAGCGAATATTTGCTCGGGTGGATTGATACTTAAAATAATTCCATCGTCATTATCGAAAGAAAAGCGCATTTCTTCTTGTTTGATTGATGCTAAAGTATGGACACCTATGTCCATTTTGAAGCCAATCTTCGAAGTTGTGTCTTTTATTATCGCAAAGACTCTTTTTCCTTGATAGTCCTCTTGATGTAGTTCATTTATTTTTCTAATCGCAATAATGTATTGTTTGTCGTAGATGTTTAGAAGATCAACAAATCTTGCAATTGAATCCTCTGAAATGTCGTATTGGATGAAATCAAAATCCAAGTCCAGTGTTGTTCTTCTTAAATTGTGAGTAATGTTATACATGACAACCCCACCTTTAATAAGAACTTTGTTTGATAAGGGTGATTTAGCAATTTTATTTAGAACAATTTTCTGACAAGCATAGCTTTCAGCTTGATTGACAGTCATTCCTTCTGAGATATAATTTGCTACCATTGCTTCAATAGTTTTCATAAAATAACCTCCTGTATTTGTTTCTCGATGCTCTCGCCATTACTAAACATGGAGCAATATTTTACTAACTTGCTAATACTAATTTTTTCTTCTTTAACTAATTCTCTACAGGAGTTAACTATTTCTTTGAAATATGAATATGGTAGTTTTGTCTTAAGTCTAAATAATTCAATCACCATCCTTTCCCTATCATAGACATTTATCACACCATACTTGGTTTTAATTGTGATTTTGCCAATATTTAAAATTGAATCAGTGATATATATCTGCTTAACTTTGTTATTTAAAATTTTGTGCGCTTTTTGAGTTGTGGCAACAACATATTTATTAGGAACATAGTCAGACATCTCATAATAAGCAAAAGCACTTTCTAAAGTTAAAACCGCATTAGGATATTTGGCAAAAATATTTTCTAGCTCGCTTACAACTGGTTCTTTATCTGAATATAGACCATGAGATACTTTAAAATATTTCCCTTCTTCTAATGCTTTTTTAATCCGAGGGAAACTACCTAATAGTTTTTTTAATTCACCAGTTTTATATATCATAGTTTCATCATAATTTTAGGTCGGTATTTTGTCAATAACTACCTTCCGAAAGTTTTGGCGTACTATTTTCATAACATATATGACAAAATGGCATATTTTTATTTTTTTTATATGCCAAAAAGAAAAACGCCTTTAAGGCGCTTGTCTTAATCTTTTGGTTTATAGATACATCTTCCATCAAGTGGATAGACCTTTTGTGAGAACTCACCAGGATTCACTCCATCAAGTGCTTTCTCTACGATGACCATCTTACTATCAAGGTTATCAATTAATGATAATAATAATGCTTCTTTAGTCATTGGTAATACTGGAGAACCGAATTCATTACTACCATGGTGAGATAACACCATATGTTCTAATAATAATGGAACTTCACTTGTGAGTTTAAGTCCTTCCGCGGCTCTTCTGATTTCACTAACCATAATGGAGATATGGCCAAGTAATTTTCCTGTTAAGGAATATTTATAAACAATTGGTCCTTCAAATTCTATGGTCTTACCCATATCGTGAAGTAAGATACCAGTTAATAAGATATCTTTATCAACATTTGGATAATAATTTGCTAAGAAGACACCAAGATCCGCCATAGAGACGGTATGCATTAATAATCCTGAACCATAATCGTGATGGACACTTACCGCTGCGGGATATTCAAATAGTTTTGGTGATAATCTTTTGATTTCATAATCTAAGATTTTTCTGCAATCTTCATTTTGAATAGATTCAACATGGGCATTAAATCTTTTAATTAATTCTTCTTTTGGTACTGGAGGTTGTTTAATGAATTTGACAACATCAATATCGTTAGGATCCACTACTTCTCCAGATAAGATTTTTACTTGTAAAGATTCTTTATATTTAAGAACTTCACCTTCGATATAAACAACATTACCTTGTTTGTAGATGTTTTCATCTTCTGCATTAGCTTCCCATTTCTTCGCGTTCACTGTGCCACTTGCGTCTTTGAGTTCAAGGTTCATATAAGCACTACCTTGATTGTTCACGCATTTGGCTCCGCTATTAACTAGGAATTGACCAGAGATATGATTTCCATCATTAAAATCAATAATCATTTTCACCATATGTTTTCTCCCATTTATTTAATATATCTTTTGTTTTATAACCCTTGTTTCTTAATGAGGTAACAACTTTGTTCTTTAGTTCATATCCCTCATATTTATTTTTAAAATGCATGTATGTTTTCACAAAGTCTTTATCTAATTTATTCTTTTCTTCTTTTTCTAATGGTTTAGATAAGAAGTTAAGTGCTTCTAAGGCGATATCGTTATCAAAGCCTAAAGATAATAAATTACGATATATATGTTGTTTCTTTTGTTCATAGGAATATCTATCGTATTTCTTCTCTAATTTATATAAATTATTATGAGCTTTTCTTCTTTCGATATTATATGGGAAGGAAATAGAGGACAGGTTTTCGCTAAATATGCCTTTTTTGGCTAATTCAGCGATTATTTTGTTTTTCCCGATATTTCTTTCATTACCATATTCTATCGTGTCTAAAATGAGCATTTTATCATTGATAAGATCATTCTCTTTTAACACTCTAATAACATTATCAACATCTTTCTTACTCGCACTTTTATTGTTATACATCTTTTCTCTCATCTTCCATTCGGAATAATGATTCTTCTTTAATAAAGATAAAGCGTATTTCATTAAGGAAGCGGAGTTATTAAAAGAAACGATTTCATTAATCGCTTTACTATCTAATGACTTACCAACATATAAATAGAAATTCGCCATTACTTCAATAACGCAAGTTAACTTGCTTTTATCCGAGAATGTAATAACGACATTCTTTTTATTTATTTTTAATTTAGTAATTTCTTTACCAGAACTTTTTGAGGGCACGATTATATACCTCCATAATATTCTCATAAAATTTGTCGATGGAATATATATCCACAACTTTATAAGAATTATTAATAATTTCTTTTCTTCCTTCTTCACTTAATGCAAAGATTCTTTCACTCTTCTCGACAAAACCTTCTTCATCAGTAAAGAAGAAACCAGTCATACCATCGATAATAGTGTCCGCAAGGTTAGAGTCAAATCTCGCTAAAACAATTGTTCCGCTAGCCATAGCTTCCATAAAGGTAAGACCTTGAGTCTCAGTAATCGAAGCGGATGTATAAATATCCGCGAGATGATAATAGAAAGGAACTTCACTAGCGGGAACTTTGCCAATAAAATCCACTTTATCAGCAATATGTAATTCATGAACTAATAATTCTAATTCTTGTCTTTGTGGTCCATCACCCACCACTAACATCTTAGTGTCAAATTCAGGATGTTTCTTGATAAATTCCGCATAACCACGGATAGAGTAGTCCATACTCTTTTCTTTTGCGACACGACCTAAAAGAAGGAAAACTTTAGTGTTTTCATTAATGCCATGTTCTTCTTTGAATTTCTTTTGTTTTTCTTTATCGATGTTCTTTTCATCGAATAAAGAGAAATCAATTCCTGTAGGAACAACATTCACATAGATATCACTACCGATAGAACGCATATATTCTTTGGTCTTTATAGATGGGGTAATAAATTCTGTACAATTCTTAGCGATTGTCTTTGCGTATCCTCTCATCACTTTCTTACCCACTCTATCCATAAGACCATGGACTACATAATATGTATAGTCTTCATAAGCGGTGTGATAAGTATATACTTGTGGAACATTGAGTTGTCTTGCGGCAATCCTAGCAAATTGACCAATACCAACATCGGTTTGGTTATGGATTAACTCTACACCAAAATCACGGAGCATATTCACTACTTTACGATAATAGATATTAGTGATTCTATAACCATAGATTCTTTTTATTTCGATACCAGGAATATAAATAATTCCATCTTTAAATTCTAATGGGCCGTTTGTCGTTCTTGGGCACACCACAACGACATCATGTCCATGACTTTTAAGTGTTTGCACTAAGTTATAACAAGAAGTAGAAACACCATTGATAAATGGAGGATATGTATCAGTGAATACAGCAATCTTCATATTTAATCCTCATCATCATTGATGTCTAATTCGTTATAGTCATCATCTTCGACATTCTTTGGTAATGGTTTATTCTTATTATTCTTTTTATTCTTAGAAGGTCTAATTTTTCTACCTTCGGTTAATTTCTTTAAGATAGTTTGCCTATTAAGTGTTTGCGTATGTATAATAGCGTCGACTTCTTCCTTACGCATCACATAAGTTTCGTTTTGTAAAGCAACGAATGTTTCTCTATTTGGTAAGTCTTCTCTTTGTCTGGCTTCTTCTTTTGGAGAGGCTCTATAGAAGGCGGTAGTTAAACCCGCGACAACGATCGGAATGATAAAAGTGATACTTCTCCAAAGTAATAAGCAAGAAACTGCGAGAGCTTCTGATTTAGCGGCATATGGATAACTTTCACCTGGTGTGAAGTCACCCATAAAATAGAAACCATCACTTGGTGATTTTGTATTCACAAATAACATCTTAAAGACATATTCTGATACACCCGCAGATCCAGGAATAGGAATAATACCGGTAATCATTTGGTGATAATTGCCTAAGAAGACACTATCCCAGAAATATTGAAATGATGTATGTTCATTACCTAAGGCTAATCCACAAAAATATGGAATAGAGTATTTTAATGTCATATAAATAGCAAAGCTAACAATAACAAGAATAAAGAATGGAATATTAGTCCATAATCTTCTAAATTCAATCTTGAAGTTCTCAACCTGAATTCTCAGGTTCTCTCTTGTTTTATCAGGATTCTTTAAGATCTTGAGTTTAGCGCCTAAACCAATAACTGGTCCCATAATAAAGTTATGGAATCCATGCCAGTAACCCATTAATAACACGATTAAGATAACTGAGACATTAAGCATAAAACCAATAATGGTTAATAAAAGTGTCGGAATCACTAAAGTGAATTGGTTATTAAACTTAATAGAAATGTTTTCCATTTGCATAATCAAATCGAATTTAATGATAAACGCTAATAGGCCATAAATAATCAAAACGATTTGGAAGCAGATAGAATACATCGCTAAAGCACTAACTGCGGAACTAATATGTAAGCCTTGTTTCTTATAAGTATAGGCTTGCATGATTTGACCACCACTAGCACCTGGAGTAACGGCGTTATAGAATTGACCAACTTGGTCCACCGCAATGGCTTGGTGGAAGTGATAATCTCTTGTATATAACTTAGCAAAGCAGAAGAGAATAAATGAACGAACCATAATGGTTCCTAACATCACACCCAAAATAGCGAATAACCATTTAACATCCGCTTTTGCTAAATTCTCTAAAATAGAATCCCACTTATTCCAAGTGGTTAAGATAATAGATACTGTAGTAACAATTAAAACTATAGAAATGTTCAAAGCGTATTTAATCGCGCTTTTCTTACTTTTCTTTTTACCAGTTTTTTTATCTTGTTCGTATTGTTCGACTTTTCTTTCTAATTCTTCATTAGGTGCCATATCGACCTCATTTTATCACACATGTAATATAAATGCATTTTTTCATAGAAAATATGAGACTTATATAAAGCAAAAGAGATCCTTAGTTGGTCAAAGACCAAGGATCCCTTTGCTATATTAAATAAACTAAATAGTTAATTTAAATTAGTTTTCTTTCTTTTTGCGGAGAAAGAAATATCCGCCGACAAATGTCATGGTGACAAATGCTGTAATGATTACAACCATTAATGCAGCATTGTTATCCATAATCTTTAATGATTTTGCACCAACTGGTGTTGGTTCACGATTCATAAAGTCATTAATGGCTGTAAGGCCTTGTGTTTTATTGTATTTACCAACAACATAGTCATAAGCTGATAAAGCATTCAATACAATTGTGCTTTCACTATCATTTCCTAATTCAGCTTTAACGGTTGAATCAAGCAATGCATATTCAGCGCTTAATATTGCCCATGTTGATGTTAAATCTGTAACATTTGTGTTGCCGTTTGTTGCATCACAAACTTCGCCGAGATAATTCATTAAAACACTAGCATATTCAACAGCAGTATAAGCTTTTTTGTAAAGAGATAATGCACCGCCAGTTCCGGAAGCATAGCATCCGAAACCGTATGTACTGTTTTTTCTTAACCATTTATTATCTGGATTTGCGCCTTTAGAACGAGCTAAATTTTCAAATTCGAATGTGCCGTTATCAATTGTAACAGTCCATAATGCTCTTTCATCAGTTCCGTCTTCAATCAAACCTGCACTATTTTTTGCGGTACCTGCTAAATACTTGTTTTCAACAGCATTGTAAATTGTGTAGTAGTTTCCAACAGGTGCAATATGCCAAATAATACTTGTTATATTGGTTGTAATAACATCATTTGTAGGCGTTACTTCTTCATATTGAATACGATCTCCAGAAACAGTTGTGTTAGCTGCACATCCATCATAATAGATGATGTAATCGCCTTCTGTTAAAACAGCGTTTCCAGAAACCATAGTACCAGCATACAAAGCGTAATCCGCATTTGCTGCTACATAAATATTTGAAACAACAATTATTGTATAACCTGAAATCGATGGATTTTCTTTAGATGTAACAGTGACTGTGTATGTATCACTTGCGGTAAATGTTACCTCAAAACTGCCATTTGATGGAGCGCTTGTGACTGTGGCTCCGGTTGCTTCGCCATTAGAATTAAGTACTGTAACTGTAACACCTTGATTGCCAGAATTACTGGAATCAACATACGTGACTTCATAAAGGAATTCTTTTGTGACGGAAACAGCTCCTTCTGCATCAACAGAAGCATCGCCTAAAACTGACACTTCATCAACTTCTGGAACAATCACTTCAGTAAAAGAAATGGCTGCACTTTGTTGTGAGGTGTATGCCGCAAAACGATTCTTTGTATTGTCACCAGCATCACTATTGTGGTTATAAGATAGCAATCTTGTTGATTGTCCGACGTTTTTCATTAAATCTTTTGTTCCGTCGTTAGAAACAAGCCACGATGAATTATCGGATAATGTTGCTTCGGTTTCGAGATTATTACCACTCTTAGCTTTAAGATAGTTACCACCATTTTGGAATGCAAAAGAACCAGTTGTGTTGCCTGCTTCAACGGTTAAAATCATCGCATCACTTTGATTTGTGCTACAAACACCAAGTGAATTACTAACACCAGCCAAATAGTAAGTTGTTTCATTGTAGAACGCAGAAATAATATAGGTTTTACCAATTTGAACTGGACAATGTTCAACAGTCAAAATAATAGAGTTTGAGTAAGAATCTTGGCCGACAGTAATTGTGGCAGTAATTTGAGTTGTTCCAGGACTCAAAAGCGTTACAACACCAGTAGATGAATTAATTGTAGCAACTGATTGAGTTCCAGAAGACCAAACAACATTAGCGCCAGGAGCATTTTCAATGGTTGCTGTGAAAGTTAAGGAATCATTAATGTCGACTGTTCTATTTCCGCCTTCAATAACTACGCTAGGGATAGCACCATTGTCAATGAAATAAATAGTGGATGATGAGAACTCTGCTTGTTTAGTATTTGGAGTGACACTTGTATTAATATAACAAGTCATCGCACCATGAGCTTTAATAAAGCTTGTACCGACAATAATGTCTTTTCCATCGGTGTTTGTAAATCCATAAACTTCAAATTTTGTACTAGAAGTGTTTTCGACATCTTCGTCTATGTAATATCCTTTAACAACGTTGTTTGCGTTCTTATATTCAGCAACAACATAACCTTCCACATACCAATCGCCACCTGTTTGAGCGGCATAGTCGGAATGTGAAAATACCATAGCATCTGTTGCAGTAAATGGATCAGCAGAAGTACCCGCATGTGCCAAAGCATAAATATCTTTTGTACCAGTAGCAGTATTTTCATCATTCAATGTGCCTGTAATAACAATTGGAGTTGTTCCAGTTGCGACACCATTGAAAGAAACGCTAACTTCATCGCCAGAAGCAGATGTGGTTGGATTAAAAGTTACATGTTGATCACTCGCAGACCAAGTAATTGTGTAATTATTATTATTTGTAATAGTTCCTGTAATTGTTCCTGAAGCACCACCATCAACCAAATATGTAGGTCCACTAACAGATAAACTAGCAGCAGAAGATACTGAATATGTAATGGTAATAGATGTAAACTTCATGGTTCTTTGACTGTTTAAAACAATTTTCATAAAAGAATAGGAACCAGAAACATCATATTCATAATTATTACTTGTGGTAAAACTACCAACAGTTACGGTTTGAGCACCAGCTGAAGCGCCGACATAAACTGTAGCTTGACCTTTAGTTTCAGAACTAAATTTCGCTCCTTCGATTGAAATGCTTGTAATACTACCAGGTAAAGCAACTGTGTTTTGCATGTTCCCGCTTTTGACAATTCCGTTACTACCTGTCGCGCTAGATAATGTAAAACTATATCCGGTTGTTTTTTCAACAACATTTGATTTCGTGGTTGTCCCTGAAATACCGAAATCGGACCAGTTTAAAACGACTTCAGAAGTAGCCGCTTCAGCCTAGGAAACACTTTTGGAACCCAAAACAACGCCCGCACCAACACCTGTTGCAAGGGTCAAGCCTAAAGCAACACCAACAATCTTTGAAATTAATTTGTTCATATATTTTCCTCCTTTCCTTTAATCTCCAGCCAAGTTTTTAATTATGGCTGTGAGTATGAACATTTGTGAAAGGATTCTATTTAGATAGAAGAATATGCATCGTCCTTCTAAAAACATATCCTTTCGATTAATAAGAGGAGATTTTACAAATAAAAGAAACTCTTTGACCATAGAGTTCCCTTATAACTCTCCACTTATTATCTTTATTTTATTGTAAATAAATAAAAAAGCAAGAAACTCTTTTAAAGCGAATTGTTGATCTGTGAATTCTCAGAGTAAATTCTGGTTTTAGTCAAAAACAGGATTTTAGTCTGA
>JAEDDA010000056.1 GCA_016298185.1 Bacilli bacterium
ACTAATAGTATTTATAGCGTTTGTTGTTTTTCTATTTGTCATTATTCCAGGTATTGTTGTTGGAATTATTGTTCCAGTTAGTGTTTATCGTCATAGATATACTGACTTTGTAAATGAACATAGTGTCACCATTAGACAGATAAAAGAAATCAATAGCAGGTATTCTTTTCATAAGATTCCTAATTTTGATATGGAACACAGTTATGACAATAATGATTTTTATCCAACCGTTTCTCCTAGGGATTATTTGATTTATGAACTCGTGTATCTACAAAAGAAAGTATCCAAAGCATTGCGAGATACATTAGATAACCAAATAAATTTCGCTCTTTATAATAAAGAAATTTCTGGATGTCATTATGGTGAATATGATATTGATATTGTTCAATACGATGTAAATCCGAAATCATTAAATAGGTTTGAAAAGAAAATAATCAAATCTCTTCTTTATTCTCCCCAGACTAGATTCTCGATCAAAGTCACAATAAAAAGAACTGATATTAATGGCAATTATCAAGAGGGAAAATATAACACTTTTGATGCAGGAGATATTAAAGAATTAATAAGACTTATTAATCAAAAACGCGGTGAACGTTATTTAAATGATGATATATGGCAATCCATAGCAAGAGTGGAACGCGCAAAGGTATCAAACAAAATGCGTTTTGCGGTGTTTGCTAGAGATCACGAAAGATGCGTTAAATGTGGGAGTAGACGCAATTTGGAAGTGGATCATATTTACCCAATTTCTAAAGGCGGCAAAACAGAGATGAATAATCTTCAAACACTTTGCCATAGATGTAATGTTAAAAAAGAAAACTCAATTGAGTAGAATAAGAATATAAGTTTTTTAGGAAATTTGTTATGTACAAAGAAAAATCTCATATTAAATATTTAATAGTTAAATTAGCTATATTTGTTGTTTTAGCGGTTCTCGTTTTTATATTCCGTGAACAACTAGTGGAACATCTTAAATACTTTATAGGTGGCTTAATACTCCTATATGGTGTTGAAGAAATATTATTTGAAGTTATATTCCATGGTAAGAACTTCTGGAAATGTGAAAAGACATATCTTGGTTTAGTGGAATTAATACTTGGTATAACATTATTCTTCTTCCCACTTGAAGCAACCGCGGAAGAAGTAGTGAAGATGACATGTGTTATTTGGGCTGCTTGGTCAATTATTAGAGAAGCCTTTGAAATTAGAGAACTCATTGTTGAAATCAAATCCGTTGTTTTAACAATCATCAGTGGTATTGAATCAGTAGCAGCAATAGTGTTATCTGTGATGTTGCTCTTAGAACCTGGTGAACACCATGCGATGATTCACTTATATCTTTTATTAGCGGAACTAGTGTTAACACCACTAGTGCCATTACTTGATGAAGTAATTGAAGAAAGAAAAAATAAAAGATCTGAACAAAAAAAGATCTCCTAATGAGCATCTTAATTAGAGATTTTAAGGAATTACTTAAAACTGGCCCACTTTTTACCATAATCATTGGTTTTTCTCGTAAAACAGTGTAAAATATGAGAGAAAGAAGGTGGTATTATGAGATATTTTGATTATTCACGCCTACACTCAATGAAATTCGGTTCAGACATCATAGGATTATTAACCAGTATCCACGAAGCAAAAGGGAGACAAGAATTATATCTTTCTCAGAAACCAGAAGAACTTGATAGATTAGTAGAGATAGCTAAAGCCCAATCAACTGAAGCGAGTAACGCTATCGAAGGAATCAAAACCACTAATACTAGATTGAAGCAATTAGTTGAGAAAAAGACTACTCCAAAGAATAGAAACGAAGAAGAAATAGCTGGATATAGAGATGCGCTTAACATCATACACGATAGTTTTGAATATATCCCTTTAACTCCTAATTACATTCTTCAACTCCATAAGATTCTTTTAAGTCATGTAAAAGGAAATGATTATGGAGGAAAATACAAAAATACCCCGAATCAAATTTCTGGTACAGACGAAAACGGCAAAGATTATTTGATCTTTATGCCATTAGCACCTTATGAAACGCCATTAGCTATTGAAAATTTATGCGATACATATAATAAAGCTATCGAAGAAGGAACTATCGATCCATTAATCTTGATTCCAATTTTTATCCATGATTTCCTATGTATTCATCCATTTAGAGATGGTAACGGTAGAATGTCTAGACTGTTAACTATTTTGCTTCTTTATAGGAGTGGATACTATGTTGGAAAATACATTTCACTTGAAGCTAAAATAGCATCTATCAAAGATCTTTATTATGATGCACTTTCAGAAAGCCAAGATGGGTGGCATGAAGAAAAAGATGATCCAACTCCATTTATCAAATATATGCTCTCAATCGTAGATATGGCATATAAAGATTTTGAAAGTAGAGTTGCATTAGTAACTAAGAAAGTTAATGCAAATGAAATGGTAGAATTAGCTTTTGAAAGAAAGATTGGCAAAATTACAAAATCAGATATAGCCGAACTTTGCCCTGGGTTATCTATTAGCGCAGTAGAAAAAGGAATTGCCAGACTGTTAGCAGAAGGAAGAATAGAAAAGTTAGGAAACGGAAGAAGTACATTTTATATAAAAAAATAATCTCTCACATTTTGTTTTCTTCTCTCATTTTTGCAGTGAACCTACTCGGCAATTGAATAACCGAGCATCTGGGTTATATATTGGTGAAT
>JAEDDA010000057.1 GCA_016298185.1 Bacilli bacterium
TGCGGGACCACAATATCTTCTTATTGTTTGGCCAGAGAATTCATAAATCGCGGGTCCACAATATTTTCTTAATTTATTGCCATCTATTTGATAAATAGCTTTGCCGCAATATTCCCTAATAATATCACCATCAATAGTTAAAATTGCTTTACCGCAATATTCTCTTAAAGTCGCCATAAAAATACCTCGTTATCATTTTAGCCTATGTATAAGACAAAAAAGAAAAAGTTTTATTGTTTAGTAAAAAATTTGTTTTAATAAATATAGAAAGGTGAGCCAACATATTTGGTAAATAAACACAAAATAGTTATGTCAACACAAGAACAAATTAAAGCCGCTTATGAAGCGTATGTCGAAGAAAACGAAAAATTCGTCGTTAAAGGTAACAAAGCCGCAGCAGGTAGAGCCCGTAAAGCTTTAATGGAACTTGCAAAATTATGCAAAGCCCGCCGTGCTGAAATCTTAGAAGAAAAGAAATAAGATAATTAAATAAAATATAGACCCACTAAGTGGGTCTTTTTATTTATCTAAATCAAGTCTAGTATATATCTCTATTGTCACACCTTGTGGAACAAGTTCAGAACAAATAGAGAAGAAATGGTATCCTTCTTCTAAGGAATTATCATAGAAGAATTTATCGTATTTTGTGGTATCCACTTTCGCTTTGTTTTCTTTATATGGATACATTGGATCCATGCATTTATATAAAGCTTCTTTTCTCGCCCAGGTTTTAAAGAATAAATCCGGTTGATCTTTTTCATAGATAATCTTCTTTTCATCCTTGGACCAATAATCTTTATTATCGGATAAGTTATAGTAAACGTATTCACTATTTTTAATGATATCCGCACCGATATTATGTGATGATATCGCTACCAAGTAGCGGTTACTACTATGAGATAAGGAAATGCGATATTTATCAATCATCGGTTTGCCAGTGATGATTTTATGAGGATTAAGTTCATTCACATCTTCATTAAATGCATGTTTAATCGAAAACGCTAAAGCGCGATAAATAAGAACCTTATCTTGCTTATTTAAAGAATTGGTTCTTTCAATTTCTTCTTCTCTCCAAGAAGGCATACTAACTTCTTCAGTTAAGTCACTACCTTCAAAAATATAAACCTTAATAAATGGTCTAGTTTCCATAATTTTAACTAAGAATAATTTAAATTATTTTAAGAATTTAGAAAATAGTTTCTTTTTCTTTGGTGTATAAGGATGCTCCCTTAAAGACAAATTAAAATGTGTTTTACCATATAAAACCGTACTTGGATGAGTGAATTCTTTAAATCCCCAGATACCGTGATAAGCACCCATACCAGAATGTCCAGTGCCATTAAATGGAGTTCCTTTCACCATAAGGTGTAAGCAGACTTCATTCACACAACCACCACCATATTGTTGCGATTGCATCACTCTTTTTGCCCATCTCTTATCTTTAGTAAATAGATATAACGCTAGTCCATGTTCTCTTCTAGCAATAACATCTAATAACTCATCAATCTTATTATCTTCAAATGGAACGATTGGAAGTAATGGGCCAAATATTTCGTGATTCACGATTGCCTCATCAATATTTACTGGATAAATTAAAGTTGGAGAATATTTATTGGTTTCTGGATTACCTTTACCACCGAAGACAATTCTATCTTTATATTCATTGGCTTCCGCTTCTATACCTTCATACGCTCTATGAGAGATGAGTTTTGGATATTCATCATTATTATGAGGCTCTTCACCCACTTGCTTAATAATGGCTTTTTTAAGTTCTTCAATAAATGGTTCCGCCACTTCTTTAGCGACCGCCACTTGGTTGATATTGATGCACACTTGTCCAGAGTTACATATCTTAAAGAAAGCAATCTTTCTAGCAGCATCTTTTAAGTTTGCGTCTTTTCTCACAATACACCAGTTACCAGTTTCTCCACCTAGTTCTAATGCTACAGGTGTTAAGTTAACACTAGCCATTTCCATAATGTGTTTAGCGACATTCGGTGAACCGGTATAGAAGATCTTATCCACTCTTTCTTTTAAACAATAATCAGCGACATCATGTCCACCATCAATCGCACATATATATTCTTTTGGGAATGTTTCTTCTATTAAATTCTTAATAACTTCAGTTGTCTTCTTAGATTTAGATGACATCTTTAATAAAGCGGTATTACCACCACAAATAGATGCGGCTAATACACCTAATGAGAGCAAAACAGGGAAGTTAAATGGAGAAATAATCAAAGTTACACCATAAGGCATCTTATACACTTTTGTGGTCATAGATGGGAAACAAATAAGTCCAGAGAAATGAGTTTCTGGTTTA
Organism: Bacilli bacterium; assembly: GCA_016298185.1. Lineage (GTDB taxonomy): Bacteria > Bacillota_I > Bacilli_A > RFN20 > CAG-826 > RUG13091. Next base: position 2,324 of record JAEDDA010000057.1, read on the forward strand.
GCCCATTTCTTCACACCTTTAATGTATTCATTAATTTCCATGACTGTGTCACCGATATCACAGAAATATGCTTCCGCTTCACTTCTTCCCAAATCTTCATGTAAAGCATCTTCCAAATCCTTTTGATGTTTGTTAATCGCTTCTCTTAGTTTCTTAAGTTGCTGTTTTCTAAACTTAATATCTAATGTTTTTCCACTATAAAAGAATTCTCGTTGAGACAAAACAATCTCGTGTATTTCATCTTTTGTGTACGGCATATTTATTCCTCTTATACTTTTAGTATATCACACATAATAAAGGGGCTGTTGAAAAACCTAAAAGCTGAATGACAGCTCCTTTTATTATGAAAA
>JAEDDA010000031.1 GCA_016298185.1 Bacilli bacterium
CTCCTATTCAATTATTTTATATCTAATTGAGATATTTTTATTATTCTTTGCCACGAAGAGATCTTGTCTCTTTGTAGCTCTTGAGGTTGTTCAAGCCTTGGTTTGTAGCTCTAATGATGTTGATTGGAGCTCTGGAACCATAGACTTTGGAGCAAACGTTACGAACACCTGCTAATTCTAAGACCGCACGAACTGGGCCACCGGCGATAATACCAGTACCTTCTGGGGCAGGTTTTAGATAGACATTACAAGCACCGTATTTACCAACGACTTCGTGAGAGATGGTTCCACCTTTCACTAAGTGGATGTTAAATAAGTTCTTTTTCGCAGATTCGGATGCTTTCTTAATTGCATCTGGGACTTCAGCGGCTTTACCGACACCGAAGCCATAACGGCCTTTGCCATCGCCGACAACGACGAGGGCGGAGAATTTCATTCTACGGCCACCTTTAACGGTTTTGCTAACACGGTTAATGAAGACAACACGTTCTTCAAATTCTTTTGGTTCGTCTCTTCTATCGCGACGATCGCCACGTTTTCCGTCTCTTGGACGTCTGTCGTTGCGATCACCTCTTGGACGACGATTTTCACGAGCTTCTTTTGGAGCTTCTTCAACAGGAGCTGCTTCAACTGCTGTTTGTTCAGCAACTTTCTTTTCTTCTTCCATTGATTGTTCCTCCTTAGAAGTCTAAGCCAGCTTCACGAGCGGCTTCTGCTAAAGCCTTCACACGGCCGTGATAGATATAACCACTACGGTCGAAGACGACTTTCTTAATATTTTTAGCTAATGCTTTTTCCGCGATATCTGTGCCCACTTTAGCGGCGGCTTCGATGTTGCTACCATTTTCAAGTTTTAACACCATAGAGGAGCTAGAAACTAATGTAACACCTTTAACATCGTCGATTAATTGAGCTTCGATATTCTTATTAGAACGGTAGACGCAAAGTCTTGGTGCTTCTGCGGAACCAGATAATTTGGCTCTCACACGAGCATGTCTACGAACACGGGAAATATTTTTATCTTTCTTTGTAACCATAAACAACTATTCCTACCTTTCTAATTATTTACCAGCAGCACGTTTGCCTTCTTTTGTAGCAACGTACTCGCCTTTGTAACGGATACCTTTACCTAGATATGGCTCTGGTGAACGGACTTCTCTAATACGAGCAGCAGTTTGACCAACAGCTTGTTTGTCGATACCTTCAACATCAATGTTAACGGCATCTGTGACTGTGACTTTAACACCTTCGTTTGGAACGATGGTGACGGTATGGCTGTATCCGGCCCATAAGACTAAGTTTTCACCTTGTAATTGGGCTTTATAACCAATACCACGCATTTCTAGGGATTTCTTATAACCTTGGGAGACACCGACGACTGCGTTATGAACATTCGCACGGACTGTACCATGGTTTTGTTTGGTTTGTTTTTGTTCATTTTGTCTGGTGAAGGAGACGATATTGCCTTCGACTTTCATGTCGATACCGGTATTTAAGGAAACGAGTAATGTTCCTTTAGGACCTGTAACTTTGGCGTAACCGTTTTCTTCAACGACTGTAACACCGGCTGGAAGTTCAATGTGTTTATTACCAATTCTTGACATAAACGTTCCTCCTATTACCAGATGTAGGCGATGACTTCGCCGCCGATACCTAAGGTTCTAGCTTTTGCATCAGTCATAACACCTTGACTTGTAGAGATGACTGCGATACCTAAGCCTTTTAAGACCTTTGGAAGTTTTTCACAACCAACGTTAACACGTAAGCCTGGTTTACTGATCTTCTTTAAACCGGAGATAACTCTTGTACCATCAGCTGCGTATTTTAAGGTAATGATCATTTCTTTTTTGACTTCGCCTTTAACTTTGTAGTCAACGATGAAGCCTTCTTCTTTCAAAATCTTCGCAATTTCGATTTTCATCTTGCTAGCGGGGACTTTGACTGATTCATGTTTTAATGCGTTTGCGTTACGAATTCTGGTAAGCATATCCGCAATTGGATCTGACATCATAATTACTATTTCCTCCTATTACCAAGATGATTTTTTCATGCCTGGAATTTCACCTTTATAGGCTAATTCTCTGATACAGATACGGCATAAATGGAATTTTGAATAGACAGAGTGAGGACGTCCACAACGTTCACATCTTGTGTATTCTCTAACTTTGTATTTTTGAGGTCTGCTTTGACGGACCTTTAAACTAGTTTTAGCCATTGTGTACTCCTTTCTTATCTATTGAATGGCATACCCAATAATTCTAATAATGTGTATGCTTCTTCGTCTGTTTTTGCGGTGGTAACGATAACGATATCCATACCACGAACTTTTTGCACTTTATCGTATTCGATTTCAGGGAAGATTAATTGTTCCTTGACACCTAATGTGTAGTTACCACGACCATCGAAGGCGTTTCTGTTAACGCCACGGAAGTCACGGACACGTGGGAGCGCGATAGAGACTAATTTATCAAAGAAGTCCCACATACGCACGCCGCGTAAATCAACCTTACAACCAATTTCTTGACCTTCTCTTAATTTGAAGGAAGCGATGGATTTCTTCGCTTTTGTGACAACTGGTTTTTGACCTGTGATTTGTGATAATTCTGCAACAGCTTCTTCTAAGCGTTTGCCATCTTGTGTGGCATCACCACAACCGATGTTGACGACGATCTTAGATAAGCCTGGGATTTGCATTGTAGAAGAATAATTATATTTTTCTAATAATGCTTTTCTAACTTCGTTTTCATATTTGAGTTTTAAACGAGGTTGGATGGCGGAAACTTTGTTACCGTTGCCTTTCTTAGCAACTTTCTTTTCCGCTTTTGGGGCTTCAGCCTTTGGAGCTTCAGCTTTTGCTGTGGAGGTTTTCTTCACAGTAGTTTTCTTTGTTTCTTCTGCCATGGTTATTTCCTCCTTATAGCACTGTACTGCTCTTCTTTGCGTAGCGGACTTTCTTACCTTTGACAACCTTGTGGCCAATTCTTGTTGGTTTCTTGGTCTTTGGATCGACTAACATAACGTTAGAAGCATCGATTGGAGCATAGATTTCAACAATGCCACCTTCTGGGTTGGCTTGGGTTGGTTTTTTGTGTTTTTTGCGTAAGTTGACGTTTTCAACGACAACTCTGTTACTTTCAGGAATAACTTTTTGGATTACGCCAGTTTTGCCTTTATCGCGACCTGCGATAACGATGACTGTATCACCTTTAACTAAATTCATAGTCTTTTATTCCTCCTTATAACACTTCTGGTGCGAGGGAGACAATTTTCATGAATCCTTCTTCACCACAATCACGTAATTCTCTAGCAACAGGGCCAAAGACACGTGTGCCGATTGGTGCGTTATCATCATTGATAATGACCACAGCATTGTCATCGAATGCGATTGTGGAACCATCTGGTCTATTGATAGCCTTTTTAGTTCTCACGATAACACATCTAACGACGTCACCTTTTTTCACCTTGCCATTTGGGATAGCATCCTTAACGGCACATTTGATAATGTCACCGATGGAAGATGATTTACGGGTTGAACCACCATAGAGGGTGAAAGCACGAACAGAACGTGCACCACTGTTATCAGCGACAACAAGGTTTGTTTCTTTCTGGATCATTACTTACTTTCCTCCTTGGATTCTTCTTTTGCTTTTTCGCTAACCTTTCTAGCAGCAGGTTTCTTAGCAGGAACTTCTTCCGCTTTGACTTCTTCTACTTTAGGTTCTTCTTTTGCTTCTTCAGCAACTTCTTCTGTTTTGATTTCAGTTTCAAGAATTTCTTCTTTTAATTCTGCTTCAGCTTCTTTAACAGACATGACGGCTTTCTTATCGATGCTCACTAATCTGAATCTCTTTGTAGCACTTAAGCGTCTTGTTTCCATAATGGTAACTGTGTCGCCATTCTTTGCTTCATTGTTTTCATCATGAGCGTAGTATTTTTTACCGTATTTGACACGCTTGCCGTATTTGCTGTGTCTTTTATGTGTTTCAACAAGGACGACGATTGTTTTATCGTTCTTATCGCTTACGACAACACCTTGGACGGTACGACGGGCTTGAACTTTTCTTTCCATGCGTCAATCCTCCTATTTACTTGCGAGTTCGCGTTCTCTTAATACTAAGTTAACACGCGCGATGTCTTTTCTAACTCCGATGACATCTTCTGGTTTTTCGAGAGCACCGACAGCTTTCTTTCTGCGGAGTTCGAAGAGTTGTTCCTTTAAGGAATAGAGTTTTTCTTTTAATTCTGCTGTGGTTAATTCACGGACTTCATTAATTTTCATGATTACTCTTCTCCTTTCTTAACAACTTTACATTTGATTGGGAGTTTGTAAGCCGCTAAACGAAGAGCTTCTCTAGCGCTTTCTTCAGCAATACCGCTCATTTCGAACATAATAGCTCCTTGGCGGACTACTGCTACCCAATCTTCTGGGGAACCTTTACCAGAACCCATACGGGTGCCGGCGGCTTTCTTTGTTTTAGCTAAGTGTGGGAAGATTCTAATAAAGATCTTGCCACCTCTTTTGGTATAACGGGAAATGACGACACGAGCCGCTTCAATTTGGCGGGCTGTGATCCAAGCACCTTCAAGTGCTTCTAGTCCGAATTCACCAAATGCAACAGTGTTACCAGATGTTGCTTTGCCTTCATATTTAATAATATGAGGACGACGATATTTCACACGATTTGGTTGTAACATGACTATTCTCCTTTCTCTTCAGAAGATTTCTTTTGAAGTTCAGGGCGAATTTCACCACGGCAGATCCACACTTTGACGCCTAAGCGACCATATTGTGTAGCAGCATGGCAAATCGCGAAGTCGATATCACTGCGGAGTGTATGTAGAGGAATAACACCTTCTTTATAACCTTCGCTACGTGCGATATCTGCACCGCCTAAACGGCCGGAGACGACTGTACGGATACCTTTAGCACCGGACTTACGAACTCTTTGAATGGCTTTCTTTTGAGCGGTTCTAAATGATGCTCTTTCTTCTAATTGTTTGGCAATTGATTGAGCGACGATGTTGGCATCTAAGTCAGGATTTTTGACTTCGAGGACATCAACGCGGATGGCATCACTCTTAACTAATTTTGATAAATCTTCTTTAATTTTATTGATGTTCTTACCATCTTGACCGATAACCACGCCTGGACGTGCGACATAGATTGTAATAACAAGGTTTGTGCCTTTGGCATCTTTGCTGGCGACTCTTTCGATTTCGACGTGAGAGAGCAAGGCATCTTTGAGGTTCTTTTCGAGATATTCACGAACTTTGATATCTTCGTTAAGGAACACATGGTATTCTTTTTCGTTTGCGTACCAACGTGAATTCCAATCACGATTGACACCAACACGCATACCTACTGGATTAACTTTTTGACCCATTGATGTTTTCCTCCTATCTCATTTTGACCACCACTGTTAAGTGGCAGTTTCTTTTTACTAAACCAGAAGCAGAACCTTTAGCTCTTGGTAAGTATCTTTTCATTCTTAAGCCATCATTTGCCCAGATTTGAGCGATGTATAAGCTATCTTCATCCATACCGAAGTTGTTAACAGCGTTAGCAGCAGCGGATTTGATTAACTTGCTGACTGGTTCGGATGCGGCACGGTTTGTCATTGCTAATAAACCTAATGCTTCTTTAACATTCTTACCTCTAACAAGGTCGATAACTAATCTGGCTTTACGAGGAGTAAGTCTAACGTTCTTTGCGATAGCGCGTGCTTCTGTTGGAGCAGGTTTCTTTGGAGCTTCGACTTTCTTCTCAGCTTTTTTCGCAGCAGCCTTTTTGGCTGTTGCTTTCTTAGGAGCTTCTTCAACTGGAGCTTTTACTTCTTCAACTGGTTCAGCCTTTTTAACTGCTTTCTTAGGAGCAGCGGCTTTCTTAGCAGTTGTTTTCTTTTCTTCTGCCATGTTCAAACCTCCTATTTACCGGCGGCAGCTGCTTTATCTTCAGCTGTGTGGCCTGTGTGTCCGGTGAACTTTCTTGTTGGAGCGAATTCACCGAGTTTATGTCCGACCATATCTTCTGTGACATACACAGAGATGTGTTCTTTACCGTTATAAACTGCAAAGGTGTGTCCGACAAATTGTGGGAATATTGTGCTTCTACGGGACCATGTTTTGATGATCTCTTTTTTATTAGCTGCGTTTAAGGCTTCAACTTTTCTCATTAATGGTTCATCCACGAATGGGCCTTTTTTCAAACTTCTTGCCATAATTCATTTTCCTCCTTCTGCATTATTTACCGTTTCTACGGCGGACGATTAATTTGGTGGAAGATTTCTTCACTTTACGTGTCTTCACACCGAGAGCGCGTTTGCCCCATGGGGTACGTGGTGCATCACGTCCGACTGGACATTTACCTTCACCACCACCGTGAGGGTGATCGCATGGGTTCATAACTGAACCACGAACTGTTGGTCTGGTACCTTGCCATCTTGTTTTGCCGGCTTTACCGACGTTGATGAGGTTCCAGTCTTCATTGCCAACGGCACCGATTGTTGCTCTACATTCTTTTAAGATTTTTCTAACTTCACCAGAAGCTAATCTCACGAGAACGTATTTTCCTTCGGAACCGAGGACTTGGGCTGCTGCACCAGCGGCACGGCATAATTGACCACCATTACCTGGAACTAGTTCAATGTTGTGAATGAATGTACCTTCAGGAATGCTCTTTAAGCACATGGCGTTGCCTGGCATAATGTCAGCGGCTTCACCGGATAAAACTTTGTATCCGACTTTGATATCTTTTGGAGCGATGATATAACGCTTTTCACCATCTACATAGCAGATTAAGCAAATATTCGCATTGCGGTTTGGATCATATTCGATAGTTTTCACAACCGCTGGGATATTGTCCTTATTACGTTTGAAGTCGATAACGCGGTATTTGCGTTTATGACCTCCACCAATGTGGCGGCAGGTAATTTTACCTTGGTTATTACGGCCACCTGTTTTGGTTAAACTGACTAATAATGATTTCTCAGGAGTATTTGTTGTGATTTCTTCGAATGTCGAATTTGTCATGTTTCTACGGCTTGCGGACGTAGGTTTGTAAGTTCTAATTGACATTACTTTTTCCTCCTATAATTTGGAATAACTCGAACTTAGATTATTCCTTGAATAAGTCAATCGCTTCGCCTTCTGCGATGGTAACGATTGCTTTCTTGTAACCGGAGATCTTACCTTGGTAGCGGGTGCCTCTAGTTGTTGATTTGGCTCTCACATTAGAGACGCGAACATCTTCAACTTTAACTTGGAAGATTCTTTCAACTGCTAATTTGATTTCAGTTTTGTTCGCACTATCAAGAACTTTCACGGTTATCTTGTTTTGATTTTGCATTTGATCCATGGACTTTTCTGTGATTCTTGGTTCAAGGATGACTGCGAAATCTTTTTCGGTTGGTTTTGCGAAGCGGCTTGCTGCTTTTGCTTCAGCTTTCTTTTTAGCTGCCATAAACTATTTCAAAACCTCCTTTTGTAAATTTTCCACTGAGGACTTTGTGAAGACGACTGTATCAACATTTAATAAGTCGAGAACACTAACATTATCAGTAGTAACTAATTTGACCCAGTCTAAGTTGGAAGCGCTATAGAATGTGTTTTCATCAATAGCGTCGACGACGACTAAGGCTTTGCCACCGACTTTAAGAGCGTCTAAGACTTTTAAGAATTCTTTGGTTTTCTTTTCCTTGAGATTTAATTCATCAAGAACTTTCATACCATCTTTAACTTTTAAGCTAAGTGCACTTCTTAAGGCTAAGTTGTGGGCTTTCTTGTTTTGGGAAATCTTATAAGATTGATTTCCATCTGGACCGAAGACCGTTCCACCACCAACCCAAATTGGGGATCTTGTTGTACCAGCACGTGCGCGACCTGTACCTTTTTGACGGAATGGTTTCTTTCCACCACCGCTAACTTCGTGACGAACCTTTGTTTTGGCTGTCGCTTGTCTAGCGTTGCTTTGTTCAACTTGAACAGCGTCGAACATAACTTGGTTATTTGGCTCAATACCGAATGCTTCGGCTTTTAAGCTTAATTTGGAAACTTCTTCGCCAGCCATGTTATAAACTTTGACGCTGACTGTTTTCTTTTCTGCCATGTTTACGTTCTCCTTTCACTATTCAGCTGCTGCTTCAGGTGCTGGTTCGGCAACTGGTGCCTCTTCCACTGGAGCTGGTGTGCGATCAATTAATGTTTTGACCGCTTTTGCGTTCTTAACTACTTTAATCGCGCTACGAATCACAACGATTCCTTTACGTGGACCAGGAATGCCACCTTTAACTAAGATGTAATTCTTTTCTGCGTTCACGGCGACGATTTGTAAGTTTAAGATTGTCGCTGATTCATTACCCATGTGACCTGACATGTGTTTGCCTGGCATAACACCATGGTTGTAACGACCATTATTAGCGAAGGAGCCTTGACCTCTGTGGTAACCTGAACCGTGTCCCTTTGGACCGATTGTCATATTCCAGCGTTTGATTGTGCCGGTGTAACCATGACCCTTGCTTGTTCCGATGACGTCAACTACATCGCCTGCTTTGAAGAGGTCGACTGTGATTTTGTCACCTAATTGGTAGTTGGCCATTTCATCACCACGTAATTCCTTGCTGACATAATGTGGAACTGTATTAGCTTTTGCAGCAATACCTTTTTCACATTTGTTAGCGCGGCTTTCACGTTTTTCTTCATAGCCGACTTGGACTGCCACATATCCATCTTTTTCAAGTGTTTTGACTTGTGTGACAACGTTTGGTAAGACTTCGACGACTGATACTGGGTACATTGTTCCATCTTCAGCGAAGACTTCAGTCATGCCCATTTTGCGTCCAACGATTGCTTTCATGAACTCTTACCTCCTTACATTTTGATCTCGATGCTAACTCCTGCAGGTAAGTCAAGATTCTTTAATAAATCCATCGTGGCCTTGCTAGGTTTGTTAATATCGATGAGTCTTTTGTGTGTTCTGATTTCGAATTGTTCACGGGAATCTTTGTCCTTATGAACAGCTCTCAAAATCGTGAATACTTGTTTCTCCGTTGGGAGAGGGATAGGACCGACAACTTCTGCACCGGTCTTGCTCGCCGCTTCAACAATCTTTGCCGCACTCAAGTCGAGATTGACATGATCGTAAGCTTTAAGGCGAACTCTGATCTTGTTAGTTTTTGCCATGAAATTTCCTCCTATATCACTTTCAGGCTTTGTCCTTGACTCGCTCTGTACGAATTACCTGACGACACCTTCATGACAACGCCTGTGGGTGTGTCAGCAACCTCGCACTTCATTGCGGGCAGACAACGTAGAAATCATACCCCTTATATATATGCGTGTCAAATAAATAATAAAATATTTTGATAAAAGAAATAAACAGAAGATGAAAATGGGCTGAAAAATAGGTGTTTCAGATACCTAAAAATAAGAAAAAAACCCATTTTTTGGGGTCATTTTTTGGTTTTTTTCCACTATTTTTTAGTGTTTTTACTGAGATAGGCGTTATATGAATAAATACAGCCACAATATTCTTGGAAATACATTTCGTGTTCCCGAATTATATCCAAAGAATGTTCATAACCATCATTTTTCTTGAAGTCAGCATCTAGCCATTTAACAGGAAAAAACTCTTGTTCTAGTTCATGACCGATCTTGTTAATATCTTGGGCGTTTTTATATCTGGAAATTGTCATGACAGTACCAAAATATTCAAAGTTATGACTCTTGGCATACTCGAATCCTTGTCTTAATCTTTTGCGGAAACAGATGCGACATCTCTCGTGCCCTTCCTTATCATCCGCCCTTGGTTCTAAATCGTTATTATAGGTTAAATTATCATATGGAAATTCAATAAATTCTACATCAGCATTAATCTCTTTGATATAACGCTTAAATTCTTCTAAACGGCGATCATGTTCTTCTTTGGGATAAATGTTAGAGTTGTTGTAGATTACTGTAATCTTGAAAAACCCTTTTATGATTTCGTAAGGTATGGTGAAACATGGCCCGCAACAAGCGTGCAAACAAAGTGTGGGTTTCTCGCCTTTTTCCTTAATTTCTTGGAGTTTTGATAATAATATTTGCTGATAATTAATCTTCTTTTCCATATAAAATCATAGAATCACCGAAGGAGAAAAAGCGATATTTTTCTTCCACAGCATGTTTATATAATTCCAATGTAAATTCTCTTCCTGCGAATGCCGAAACAAGCATAATCAAAGTGGATTTTGGTAAATGGAAATTAGTGATAATACCTTTCACTGTTTTGTATTGATATCCTGGTTGAATAAATATGTTTGTTGCTTCCTTTGTAGGTTTGAAAGTATTGTACTTTGTGTAGTTGGCTTCAAGGGTTCTAACTGATGTCGTACCAATGGCAATAATGCGTCTATTTTCCGCTTTTGCTTTATTGAGTCTAGCAGCAGCTTCTTCCGAGATTTCATATACTTCACTATGCATGACATGATCTTTGGTATCAGTTACTTTAACAGGTCTAAATGTTCCGAGGCCAATGTGAAGTGTAATGTCTACGACTTCCACACCCATCTTTTTAATTTTATCGAATAATTCTTCAGTGAAGTGGAAACCTGCAGTTGGAGCAGCAGCACTACCTTCAAACTTAGCATAGACAGTTTGGTATCTATCGTTTGTGCATAATTGTTCTCTAATATATGGAGGTAAGGGCATCTTTCCTAAAGCATCTAAGACTTCTAAGAAAATGCCATTATAAATGAATTTAAATACTCTAAGACCTTCATCTCGTTCTTCAATACATTCCGCAATGAGTTTTCCATCGCCAAAATCAACGCGTGCACCGACTTTTAAAGATTTTGCAGGTCTTGTTAAGCACTCCCAGTTATCGCCTTCTATTTGCTTTAAAAGCAACAGTTCGCAGTGGGCTCCTGTTTTCTCTTTAATACCAAGTAATCTGGCAGGAATAACTTTGGTGTTATTTCTTACTAAGACATCCCCAGGTTTTAAATAATTTGTAATATCAAAAAAGTGCTTATCCTCATAAGTGTGATCTTTGATATTTACCGCTAATAAGCGGGATTCATCTCTTTTTTGAACTGGCTTTTGAGCAATAAGTTCTTCAGGTAAGTAAAAATCAAACAGGTTAATATCCATTAGAAACCTCTTTTGTCACCAAAGGTGTTTAAGACTTCTTCCATATAATCGCCAAAGCGATCTTCTTTAATAGCTTGTCTTGCACCTTCCATAATCTTGATTAAGAAACGAATGTTATGAATAGACATAAGTCTCTTTCCAAACATTTCATCACAGACATATAAATGTCTTAAATAAGCTTTTGTGTAATTCTTGCAGCAGTAGCAATCACAGTTTTCATCAAGAGGAGTAAAATCTTCTTTATATTTTTCGTTCTTGATGTTAACTCTTCCTTTGGAAGTCATGAGTGTTCCATGACGTGCAATTCGTGTAGGTAATACGCAGTCGAACATATCTACACCACGTGCGATACCGCCAAGCAAATAGTCTAAAGAACCAACACCCATTAAGTATCTTGGTTTGTCTTTTGGCAAATATTTAATAGCATAGTCGATCATCTCAAAACATTTATCTTTTGGTTCTCCGATAGATGTTCCACCAATAGAGTAACCTGGGAAATCCATAGCCGCTAACTCTTTAGCGCACATTTCTCTTAAATCTTGATAGTCTCCGCCTTGAACAATACCAAATAATGCTTGGTCTTCACGCTTATGCGCTTCAAGACCTCTTCTGGCCCATCTCAATGTTCTTTCGGTGGATTTCTTAGCATATTCATAAGTAGCAGGATAAGGAATGCATTCATCGAATGACATAATAATATCCGCACCTAGTTTTTCTTCAATTTCAATAGCTCTTTCTGGTGAGAAAAACAACTTATCACCATTTAGGTGATTTTTAAACGTGATGCCTTCTTCGGTGATTTTTCTGCGTTCCGCTAAAGAGAAAACTTGGAAACCACCACTATCAGTTAAAATTGGTCCGTCATAATTCATAAATTTATGAAGACCACCAGCTTTAGCAACTATATCTTCTCCTGGTCTAATTGAAAGATGATAAGTGTTGGCTAAAATTACACCAGCGCCCATAGACTTTAATTCTTCCGGAGATAACGATTTAACTGTGGCTAAAGTACCAACAGGCATAAACATAGGAACCTCAACATCACCATGTGGAGTGTGAAGGATGCCGTATCTAGCACCAGTTTGTTTATCAATATGTAAGATTTCTAACCAAAAATTTCTCATAGCCCATATATTTTATGGGGCTTAGATATTATTTTCAATATAAGAAAATATATT
>JAEDDA010000058.1 GCA_016298185.1 Bacilli bacterium
GTTCGACTATATTTCTTTGCTAAGAAACCATCGGACTGTTTGATACCGGTTACAATAATCTTATTACCACGTGACAACCAAGACTTTTCGATGACGTGTTTTTTGCCATCTGCCCCTTTTTCAGAAATTTGTTTATCATAATGAGTAAATACAGCGCCAAAGATTTTTACTATCACAACGCCGTCTGTTGTTAGCAAAGTTACAGTTTTCTTATTCTTGTCTTTATCCAAAATTGTACCTGCAATACGATATAACTTAAAGATAGGAATTTTGCGTCCTTTAATTGGTAAAACTCTTTCAACTACTGGATTCTCCGGAATTTTAGAAAAGTCAGTAATTTCATATAAATCTTTGCGAATGCCAGCTAGTTCATGCCCATGAGAATAGAAAGAAACCGCATCCATTTCCCACTTACTCAAATTGCCTTGACAATATTTATTCCACATATCACTTGTCAAACGCTCATTTACTTGCTCAAGTAATGTATCAGCATTTTTTCTAACCCAAGGACGGATAATATCCATATTATGCTGATAAATATTATCCCAAATAGTCTGCTGAATCATAAAACCACTTTCAGATAGTTCCGTAGTTTTAAGCTTATCCATATCGAAGTGCTCTTCAAAGAAAAGCATTGCAATGTTATCAAGAAGATAATAAGCTTCGTGCTTAAACTTTTTTATATACTTATTAAAGTTATATACTCTACGCTGCAAGTCATATTCATCCGGAATTAAACCAAAATCACATAACATCTTCATATTTTGTAGAGTAATGCGCTTTTTAGTGTCACTAATACTATTAACATACTGCCGCATAATTTCAGTTCTTTCACCAAAACTATCAAAGGCACCAGATTTAATAAGATTAATGACCTGCGCCTTATTAATCTTCACCTTTTTGGTCAAATCTCCAACAGAAGAATATGGACGATTATCTATAATTGCTTTAACGAGTTCTTCACCAACTTTGGTAATTCCGCTAAGTCCGTATCTAATTGTGTTAGACTCTACATCGGGATAGAATGTAAAGCTAGATTTGTTAATGTCAGGTGGTGCAACATCTACACCACTTGATTTAATTTTTCCAATAGCCGTTGCTATACGACCATAATTAGTGGACTTTGTTTTCTTTTTCTTTTTAGTAGCTGTAATATCTTCTTCATCGTCATCATCTTCGTCATTATCTTCTTCTTCAGCGCCAAAATCTTCGAATGAAGAGTATTCCACTTCTTCATAAACATTTCCTTCATCAGCCTGTTCTTCATCTTCACTTTCCGCGCCGCCACTATCAGAAATTAAACAAGCACAATTCCAGAATATGATGGGAAAGCGGTAAGCTAAATTCATTTCTTGAAGAGCAATCAAAGAATAGGCTAGGGTATGACTGGCATTAAAGCCATATCCACGGCTTGTGGCGACTAACACATTCCATACATAGTTACACAGATTTTTGCTCAGCCCCTTTTCTTTAACCGTTTTAAAATACTCTTTCTGTAATTCTTCATATGCAGCGGGGTTCTTTTTTGCAATAGATTTACGAAGTTTATCTGCCCAAGTTAGATTAAAACCGCCACATTCAGGCATCTGAACCAACTGCATAAATTTTTCTTGTGACTCAGAAATACCGTAAGACAACTTAATAACTGGCTCAAGTAATTTCTGTTCTTCCTTGGTTAAGCCGTATCTATCCATTTCATCATACCATAGACTGATGTCGTTCTTAAAACGAGCAAATTTATTCAACGGCTGTTCTGCTCCCTTTTCTTGCGCCATCAACCGAATAACGGAATTTAATACTGCGAGGTCATCAACACTTTGAGGATGAGTCAAAGCGATACCTTGAATACCGGATTGCTTCTCCATCTGGAATAGAGATTGAATTTCATGATTCCAAACCATCTTCCACATATCCGGCGCCTCGCGCTCAAGATTATAAATGCCAATAACACTTTCGTAAGTGTCTTTCAAAGTTTCTTTCCGTTCAATATATCCTTGCTCTGCTAACAAATCAAGACAAATATGGATTTTATCCATCGCTTCGACAGAAAGCAGGTCATATTTAATTAGACTACAATCCTCACAATCGTGTAGGTCAAACTGGGTCATAATATCACCATTAGGTGCGCGCATTAGTGCGGTAGAGTTTTCAAAATCTTCATCAACAAAGATAACACCACCTGCGTGCTCACCTAACCGACAAACAAGACCCTCAATCTTTTTTGCGACCTGCCAAACTTCGGGATAGTTTTCTGTCATTTCATATACAAATTGTTTATTTGGCGCCCAGTCATTTTCTTCATCGCCATAGAATGTTTGGTCGAGAGTGCGAAGCATACCGCGGTCTGAAGCAATCATAGAGGCCAAATACTGTGCGATATCAACATCAATACCCAAGCCACGACAAGCTGTCAAAATAGCAGACTTAGATTTCTCAGTGCCGAAAGTAGCAACGTTAGCAACTCTATCATCACCATATACTTTACGAAGATGGTCTAGAACCTGCTTACGACGGCCGCCCTCAATATCAACATCAACCCTTGCTACCCTCGGTTTCCCGATATTTATTAGGGGAGTAGACT
>JAEDDA010000032.1 GCA_016298185.1 Bacilli bacterium
GTGAATGTACCATCACTAGAGATTGATGAAAAAGTGCAGTAACTGCATTTTTTCTTTTATATACCCTTACTAAATATATATAATATAGGCACGTGAGGTGCATATATGACACTAAGAGAATTACGCAAGAATTGCAAATTAACTCAAAAAGAAGCTGCTGATGTTGTAAAGATGCCTTTAAGAACTTATGTTTCTTATGAATCTAACGAAGCAAAAGCAGATCAAATTAAATTAGAAGGTATTAAAGACCGCTTGATGGAATATGCAGCGAAAGATACTTCTATCTTGAAAGACAAAGTCTTATTAATTACCGGTGGTACTGGTAGTTTTGGCCACGCAGTGGTCGATAGATTTTTAGACACTGATGTGAAAGAAATCAGAATCTTGTCTCGCGATGAAAAGAAACAAGATGATATGAGAAAGTTATACAACAATAGCAAACTCAAATTCTATATTGGTGATGTCCGTAACTTAGATAGCATTATCGATGCCTTTAAAGGTGTTGATTATGTCTTCTCCGCCGCGGCATTAAAGCAAGTTCCATCTTGTGAATTCTATCCAATGGAAGCGGTGAGAACTAATGTTATCGGTAGTGATAATGTTATTACTGCATGTGTAAGAAACCACGTTAAGAAAGCTATCTTCTTATCCACAGATAAAGCGGCTTATCCAATTAACGCAATGGGTATAAGCAAAGCTTTGATGGAGAAAAACGTTATCGCTAGAAGTAGACAATTATTAAAAGGTGACACAGTTTTATGCTTAACCAGATACGGCAATGTTATGGCGAGCCGTGGTAGTGTTATCCCATTATTCTTAAATCAAATCCATGAAGGCAAACCAATCACCATTACAAATCCTGATATGACGAGATTTATGATGACTTTAGATGATGCGGTTGATTTAGTCTTATACGCTTTTGAACACGGCGAACAAGGTGACTTGTTCGTTCAAAAAGCACCTGCTGCGACAATCGAGACATTAGCTAAGGCTATTATTGAATTAACAGGTAGCAAAACTGGTATTTCATATATTGGCACAAGACATGGTGAAAAGTTATATGAAACCTTAGTTACACAAGAAGAAATGATTATGTCTTTGGATTTAGGTAACTTCTTCTGCGTTAAAGCGGATAACCGCGATCTTAACTATGATAAATACTTCTCTAAAGGTAATAAGAAACTTAACTTAGGAGAATCCTATACTTCTCATAACACCGGTAGACTTGATGTTGAAGGTATGAAGAAGCTATTAAAGAAGTTAGAATTATTTGGTGGACCGGTGAGACAACATGACTAAAAAGAAAATCAGAGTAGTGACCATTATTGGTACAAGACCAGAAATCATTAGATTATCTGAAGTTATTAAAGCATTAGATAAAGATGATGTTTTTGAACATATCTTAGTCCATACCGGACAAAACTATGACTATGAATTAAATCAAGTCTTCTTTGAAGAACTTGAATTAAGAGCACCAGATTATTACTTAAACTGCGCAGGTAAAGATTTAGGTGAAACCATTGGTAATGCGATTGCTAAATCATATACTTTACTTCAAGAATTAAAACCTGATGCAGTATTAATCTTAGGTGACACTAATAGTGCGTTATGCGCAATATCCGCGAAGAGATTAAAACTTCCTATCTTCCACATGGAAGCGGGTAATAGATGTGGCGACTGGAATGTTCCAGAAACAATTAATAGAAAGATTGTGGACCACATCAGTGATATCAATCTTCCCTACACAAATCACGCTTATGCCAATTTGATGAAAGAAGGAATTGAAAAGGAATATACCTTTGTTACAGGTAGTCCAATGCTTGAAGTTTTAAATGCAAATAATAACAAGATTGAATCTTCTAAAGTACTTGAAGAAATGGGCTTAGAAAAAGGCAAATATATCGTTGTCTCTTCTCATAGAGAAGAAAATATCGATATCAAAAAGAACTTCGATCAATTATTGCCCGCGATTAACGATATCGCTGAGAAATATCAAATGCCGGTTATTTTCTCCACTCATCCAAGAACAAGAAAGAGATTGGAAGCCAATAACTTTAAGATGCATCCATTAGTGAGAAATCTTAAGCCTTTAGGTTTCTTAGAATATGTTAAATTACAAGAAAATGCTTTTATCGTTTTAAGTGATTCAGGAACATTAACCGAAGAAAGTGCGATGAGGCATTTCCCTGCAGTTCTTATTAGAACAAGCACCGAAAGACCAGAAGGCGTGGAAGCGGGTTCTATTATCGTTTCTGGTATTGATAAAAAAGGCATTATGCTCGCAATTGAAACTGAACTCATGAGATATAAATTTGCTAAGACACCAGAAAACTATGATGTCACAAATGTCTCAGAAAGAGTTTTAAAAATCATCAAAGAAAAGATCGATGTCGTAAATAAAGAAATTTGGAAGAAATAAAATATTTCTAATTTGCTTATATATCAAAATAACGATAGAATTATATCAGCAAAGGAGAATGTTATGGAAATTAAATCATCAACTTCTTTAAGAAACCAATACAATGAAATATCTGATTATTGTAAAAAAACTGGTGAACCTATATATCTAACTAAAAATGGTGATGGTGATTTAGTTGTTATGTCCATCGAGGCTTTTCAAAAAAGAGAAGAAATCTTCAAAATTAAAGAAAGACTTCTCGAAGTAGAATTTGCAAGAATGCATGGCGCTAAAGATTATACCATTGCTGATTTGGATGCAAAATTAAGAGAAATTTTAGGTCTTTAATATGAGTTATAAAGTTTCAATTTCTCCAGCTGCATATAACCAAATTGCAGAAATTATTTCATTTGTTAAAAATGAATCAGTGGAAGCCGCAAAACAGCTTTATAAGGAAATAATAAATAAAATCGAATCGCTAAGCGATATGCCAGAAAGATGTCCTCAGCTTGATGAATTAAAGATGTTTTTTGGAGCCACAAGAAAGTTATTAGTAGGGAAAGGCAGATATGCCATATTGTTTAGAATTCAAAGAAATAACGTTTATGTTAACTATGTTTTTGATTTAAGACAAAACAAATTTTGGTGTGATTATTTTAAATGACTATGAATATTTTAGTTACTGGTAGCAATGGCTTTATAGGAAAACATCTTTGCTTAAAACTTCAAAGACAAGGATATAACGTTTTTTCCTATGATTTAGACAAAAACGAAGACGATTTGAGGAATTATATATCCAAAGCTGATTTCGTCGTTCATTTAGCCGGAATTAATAGACCGTTAACCACAGAAGAATTTTATGATGGTAACGCAAACTTCACAAAGAAAGTTATAGACCTTATTAAAGATAGCGGGAAACAAATTCCTGTTGTTATGTCCTCTTCCATTCAAGCGGAACTTGATAATGACTATGGCAAATCCAAAAAGATGGGCGAAGATTATTTATTCGCTTCTGGACTTCCAGTATTTGTTTATCGTTTGGCTAATGTCTTTGGTAAGTGGTGTAGGCCAAACTATAACAGCGCCGCTGCGACATTCTGTTATAACATCGCTCATGATTTACCAATTGAAATAAGAGATAGAAACTATGTTGTTCATTACAATTATGTCGATGATATTTGTGATGAATTTATACGCGCAATTAGAGGCGATATTAAGCCAAATAAGAAAGTGTTAAGTATTTCTCCAGTCTATGACTGTTCGCTCGGCAAATTGGCGGATTTGCTATATTACTTCAAAGGTGAGATTGAATCGGAAAGACACTTACCATTAATACACAATGAATTTGAGTTAAAACTATTTAAAACATTCTGTGATTATTTAAGTGAACCAGGTTATACATTTAATTTTGCGGAAGATAATAGAGGCAGTTTTGAAGAACTATATAAGTCCAAGAAATGGGGTCAAATAAGTGATAATGTGGCTTATCCAGGAATCACTAAAGGTGGACACTATCACACCTATAAAAAAGAAATCTTTTATACAGTCATTGGTGATAGTGAAATCAAGCAGAGAAACATTGATAACAACGATGTGATTTTAGATGTCGTTCATGGAAGTGATCCACACCCAGTAAACATCATTCCTAGATACACACATCAAATAACAAATGTAGGTAAATGTAATAGCCATACGATTATGTGGATATCTGAAGTATATAATCCAGATACCGCGGATACATATAAAGAAGAAGTGGAGTAAAAAACCACTTTTTTAATTCCTTTTATTATATAAAGTTCATAAGATATTTAATAAAACCTAGGCAACAGTATTTCCTATTTGTTTTGTAAACCTAATAAATGATTAATATTATTTCAAAACTCTCTTTGTTTTGTGTCGCGAATGTAGGATATAAAATATATTAATATTTTTTGTTGGTTTATCAAAAATGTCGATGATTGAATTATTTGTATGAGCATATGTACGTGTGAGTATTTATATGCTCGTGTGTACGCATATAATACATAATCACACATTACGCATAGCGCTTTAAAGCGTTATATCCCCAACTCAATCATGTTATGTTCATATTCATTTGGAGAAACAAATATGAAAACAGGAAACGCCACATTCACGCATCACTTACCATCCACACTTGAGCATTTAGGAAATCATGCGATTAAGATGAATATCTCTGGTGGATCGGTTAATGATATATATACAGGCATACGTGCATAGTTCAAAGAACTCATAAATGCTTCCGCATCTGCACATACAGGTTTAGGTACATTTTGATTCTTTACCGCAACCATTAATACTAGATGTACAGTCACATGTTCAGATAGAACGGTGGCTTATAACCAAAACACAACAATTTATAATTAGTTAGAAACAATACAAAATCCCAAAATTTAAATTAGCACAACTCAAAATATGCTTATTTGATGAAAAACTTTCAACAAATGATATTTTTGATAGTTTTTCACGTATACGCGTATTATTTTTTATATTTTAATGTTGCGCGTGTGTGAAACGCGTGATAGATTATTAGACTAAGTAGTTTGGTTACTTAGGTTTAATGATCCTCAAAATTGGATGAGGACATAAAAGAAAGGAGGCAACTATATGACTAAATTAATGTCAATCATCGTTGGTGGTGCTTTAGGTTTAACTTTAGCCGCATCTGTTGGCGTCGGTGTTGCGGTAGGTAGCAATACTGAATTTAAGGAAGCTAGAGCTGCCACCTCATTATCCACACTTAATTTCACAGAAAAATGTAATGGATCCGGAACTGCTGATGATGGCGCAACTTGGACAGTTACATCTGATGCTGCTGAATCCACCTTTGAAGAAACAAAAGGCATTCACTATGGAACTAATAATGCTAAGGTCAGTTACCTTAGATTAAATACAACAAGTTTCACTACTCAAATTACTAAAATAGTAGTTAACGCTTCTTCAGCAAAAGAAGGTGCCAAACTTAACGTTACAGTTAACAACTCTAACTTCGGAACACAACAATCATTAAGAACATCTGATGCTGCATATACATTTACAGGAAGCGCAACTGGTAATATTCAAGTTAGCATTTCCCAAAAATCCGCAAAAAAGGCTTTATATTGCAAATCAATCGCAGTTACATATGCCGTTCCAGAAGTTTCTTCCATCACTGTTGGTGGTGCGATGACAAAAACCGTTTATTACGAAGGTGATAACTGGGATTCAACAGGCTTAACTGTTACCGCGAACTTCACAGATAACACTTCTAGAGATGTTACAAGTTCCGCTTCTTGGTCATTCAATCCAGCAAGCGCAAACTCAACAAATATCAAAAGTGTTGTAGCTACAGCAACATATGATGGCAAAACCGCGCAAAGTTCTGAACAATTTGTTACTGTTAATGAAATTGTTACAAGAACATATAACTTAGTTAATTCACAAAGTGACTTAGTTGTTGGTGCCAAATATTTGATTGCATCAGCAGTCGATAATGGTAATGCGATGTTTATGTCTGAACAAGGTAGCAATAATAGAAGCGTAGTCTCAGCACCTGTCGCAAGCAATATTGCCACAATCACAACTCAACAAGTTGCTGAAATCACATTAGGCGGAACAGCTAATGCATATACATTATTAACAGACGATGGTTATTTATATGCCGCTGGCGCAGATACCAATAACTATTTACGCTCAAGATCAAACAATTCTGATGATAATGGTGTTTGGACAATCGCTATTAATAGTGGTGTTGCAACCATTAATGCTAATGGTGTTAGCACAAGAAATATCATGAGATATAACTCAACAAACGAACTAATTAGTTGTTATGCTTCAGGCCAACAAGATTTATATCTATACAGATCTGAAAGTGCATATGCAACTTCAATCGCAGTTAATGGTGCTATGTCTTTAACAACATACACAACCGCAAGTCAATGGGATCCTTCAGGATTAACCGTTACAGCGACAATGAGCGATTCAAGCACTGAAGATATTACTGATAAAGTAACATGGTCATTTGATCCAGCAACTCCAGCAGAAGGTGTTACTTCTGTAGTTGCTACTGCAACATACGTTGAATTATCCGCTAATAGTGCAGCACAAAGTGTCACTGTTGTTGCTGTTACATCTCCATATGTCAATGACGTTCCATACAAAATGTACATTCCTTACAACAATTCAAAATATTATTTTGCTGGAGAAATGACAGGCTATTATGGCAAAACAACACAAGATGTTAGTAAAGCTGTCGATGTTTATTTCGAAGCCAATGGTTCTGGACAAAACATCTATTTCATGGCTGACGAAATCAAAAATTATTTCGTTGTCCAATTGAATGAAACACACATAAACTTTGTTTATAGTGATGCTATTCCAACCATTCCTTGGCAATATAATGGCAAATTATTGACCTATACAATCGATGAAACACCATACACATATAGCAGCTATGCTAAAACTGGTCATTTCTTTGACACATTCTCTGCGGCACCAACAAGTTATGACAACTTTAAAGTCCAATTCGATTTATCGACTGGTAATAATGCGGAATCATTCGCTTCATTATTCCTCTCAGAAATCCTTTGTGATTCAACAGGTGCATCCGCTCCTACATACAGAAATGTTTCTAGTTGGAACGACTTATTCGCCGTTTATTCTCAACTTGACGACACCGAAAAATTAGCACTTAAAAATGCAGCCGCTAATGAAAGTGGAACAACAGTTGAACAAGCTATGGCGAGATATGACTATATCGTTGCTAAATATGCCTATACCAACTTCATTAATCGTTCTATCAGTAAATCTGCTAATAGAATGATAGGTATTATTGATAACAATTCCGTGGTTATGATTACTGTCGTTATGGGATTATTAGCCACAACAGGTTTCGCAGCATTCTATATGCTTAGAAAGAAAAAATTAGATTAATTCCAGATTCTTGGTATCAAGAGTCGTTTAGTAAAAGGGGGTAAGGCGCTCATACGTCATCGTGTGGGCGCTTTATCTTTTTTTACGGAATAAATATCAGTTTTTTTGAAAATGTCGCTTAAAACGCTTAAAATATGCGTATGAAAAAAATAATATACACCAACGAAAAACACATCATGGAGGAATATATTCCACCAAAAAAAGAAAAACCAATTGATGTGAACATAGTGGTTAATCCAAATATCAAATATCAAAAACACCTAGGTTTTGGTGGTGCTTTAACTGATGCGGCATGTATCTCTTTTAACTATCTTCCTGAGGTTATCAAAGAGATTTATTTAAAAGCTTATTTTTCAGAAGAAGGCCTTAACTACAATCTTTTGAGATATCCTTTAGGGTCGTGTGATTTCTCTGATCACTCATATCATTATTTGAACGATGATAATTTAGATAGCCTTAGTATTGAATGCGATAAAGATAGAATCGCAATGTATAAACGCATCGCAGATATTCAAAAAGACTTAACTGTTTTCGCGGTGCCTTGGACACCTCCTTCATTTATGAAAGACAACAATGAGATGTGTCATGGTGGTAAATTAAAACCTGAATATTATGACATATATTCCAAGATGCTTCTTAAATCAGTGGACCTACTTAGAAAAGAAGGTTTGAATATCAAAGTTTTAAATACCCAAAATGAACCATTGGCGAAACAAGTATGGGAATCTTGTATTTATACTGGATCAGAAGAATCAGATTTCGTTAGTCATTATTTGATGAAAAACCAATCATTTTATAATTTAAATGACCTTTCTTATGGCATTTGGGACCATAACAGAGACGTTTTAATAAAACGTATACAAGAAACCTTCTCTGGCGATTTGAAACCGGAAAACGTCTCTTTTATATGTTTCCATTGGTACTCCAATCAAGATTTTGAACAACTAGATGAAATTCATAAGCTATATCCAAACTTACATTTAGTAATGACTGAAGGATGTGTTGAACTTCTTTTAAACACGAATAAAGAAAAATCTATTGGCAATTTTTCTCACGCTGAAAGATACGCTCATCAGATGATTAATGACTTCAACCATTATTGTGAAGGTTACATTGATTGGAACTTATCACTAGATAGTCAAGGTGGTCCAAACCACGTTGGCAACTTCTGTGAAGCACCAGTTATGATTAGTAAAGATGGAGATATGAAACTCATGTATTCATTTCACGCGATTGCTCATTTCTCTAGATATATTGTTCCAGGCGCATATCGTATCCAGAGTAGTAGTGATAACCCTGATATCGAATTAGTGTCCTATGAGAACAGAGATAAATCCTTAGTGAGTGTTATTTTGAATAGAAGTGAAACCACTCATACAATTAATGATCCATATGAAGAAGGACTCTCTTTAGAGCTTTCTCCACATACGATATGCACAGTTATATACAAAAAATAGAAACTTTTAATTAGTGTTTGCTAAACCTGATTTTCCTTTATAAAATAGAATTAAGAAAACGATTTCCTATACTCGAAAGTAGGTAGGATTTTTACACGATTATTTTTCGTGGAGGTTCAATTTTATGAAAAGAAAATCATTTATTGCTTTGATGTCTAGCCTCTTTAGTTTTGGCGCGATTGCATTATCAGGTGCATTAATCCTTAACAGCAGAGGCGTCTTTAAATCATTTTTAGCAAATGCTGTTCCAGACCAAGGCAGTTACACAATTACCGCAGCTGACTTCACTGCTAATGGTAGTGGTTCTTTAATCGCTGGTGGTGAAAACTGGAACTACGAAGGTGCAACCATTTCTGGTAATACAGTCACAATTAGTGGAATTTTATATTCCAGCTCATTCTCCGGTAGCGATGCTGTTTCTGGCAGACGTGGTGATGGTTATACAAGAATGGTCATTAACGGTTTAGATAAATCTTCCGCTGTCGGTTTGGTTTTATACGAAAAGTCCGTTACACAAGCAGTTAAACACACGATCACAGATATTACTTCTGATATGGATTTAACAGTTGGTGGAACAATTGATGGCAAAGATAGAAGAGGCCTCCAATTCGCACAAGGCGCAGGTAGTTCATTCTCCTTCACATCAATTACAGTTTACTATGCATGTACATCAGTGACACCAGAAGTTCATATTAATGAAACAACATTCACTGTCGGTGTTGGCGAAACAGGTCAATTATCAACAAGTATCGCAGACGTCTATCCAAGTGATACCGTTTCATATGCGTGGTCTTCTAGTAATGAAGATGTCGCAACTGTCGACGCAAGTGGTGTTATTACAGGTGTTGCCGCAGGTAATTCCACAATCACAGTCACAATGACAGTTAATGGTCATGACTACTCCGATTCATTAGAAATCACAGTTAATGCCGCTGCTGCAACAGTCGTGGAAATGGCTACTCTTAATACAAGTAGAATTCAAGGCGCTGGTCTCTTCTGTGTGTTCAATCCATCATCTGCAAGCGTTACTGCTGCTCAATTAAATGGATTCACAAGAAATACAACACTTGAATTTGCTAATCCAGATACTGCAAACGCAATTAATTTTGTTAATTATCAAGATACATTTGATGATTCCTATACGGCCTACATCGTTATGAATTCCACTGTTGGTTTAAATGACGCATTTACAGTTACTTCTGATTTTAGAGATGGTGCCAATAACACAATCTACAGAGCTGTTTGGCACTTTGATAATGGTACTTTAGACACACCAATTCATTTAACCGCTGCCGGCTTCTCAGTTAATGAAGGCGAAAATTTAGAAATTACAGCTTCCAAGGCATCTTGGATAGATGGAACACCTTCATTCTCATTTGAATCTTTAGACACTAATGTCTTTACAGTTACAAATGTTGACAATGTCGCAACAATTACAGGCGTTGCTGAAGGCAGTGCAACATTAAGAACTGTTATGACTATTGGAGAAGAAACATATACACTTGAAAAGACTATCGCCGTTACCCAAGCTGGCGTCGAACACTTGATCACATGGCGTACAGATGGTGAAGGCAACCAAAGAAACTGGTGGCAAGGAGCTGGTATCTGGACATGGGTTAATTATGGTGAATTAGGCTATGATGGATTTGCTGCCTTTGCCGCACAAAAAGACAACATGACCGCCACATATGAATCCGAACCAGCTACAACCATTAGAGTGGAAGTTATTTCCGATGACCTCGCATCCTTAAAGGTTTGTAGAGTATACTTAGTTGCGGGTGCTGCTTATAACACTGGTAAATTAACAATGACAATTCCAGACGTTAATGGTGTTACCTACACAGGTTCTATCACATTCGTCGATGGCGAAGCAACTGCATATAACGCCTAAGTTTGTTATAATCTATTCACACGGGGGCTAACTTGCTCCCGTGTTTT
The DNA here is from genome assembly GCA_016298185.1 of Bacilli bacterium. Lineage (GTDB taxonomy): Bacteria > Bacillota_I > Bacilli_A > RFN20 > CAG-826 > RUG13091. The sequence continues at coordinate 10,723 of JAEDDA010000032.1, forward strand.
ATAAAAGAAAGAAATCTATATGATCACAATTAAAGAAATAGCGAAAAGATGTGGAGTTTCACCTTCTACAGTCTCTAAAGTAATCAAAGATTACCCAACTATTCCAGAAGAGACTAAAAAGAAAGTGAGACAAGTTATTGAAGAGACAGGATATGTCCCTAATTTTGCTGCATCTAGCTTATCTAGTGGTGATTATAGAAACATTGGTATTTTAGGTTTCTTAAACGATAAGGAATCCCCATTATCAAATCACTTATTCATGAGCATTCTTGCTAATTTCCAAAAAGAAATTACTAAACACGGTTATGACTTAGTGTTTATTGATACGCAAAATAACAAAACACCAAAATCATTCCTTAGGGATTGTGAAAGAAAAATGGTGGGTGGAGTTCTTCTCTTTGGTAATTTATATGATGCAAAGATGCAAGAAGTCATGAACAGTAGAATTCCTTGTATCGGTTTTGACTACGAAGGTGAAAATATTAACTCTGTCTACACTAAAGGTGGAAGAGCGTTATATCAATTAACTTCTTACATCATTGATTCTGGACATAAGAATATAATCTTCGTTACTGGTGATATGAACTCTATGACTGAAAAGCGTATTAGAGGATTTACCAACGCAATGAAGGATCACGGATTAGAATTAAACGAACATTCAATTCTTCATATCTCTTATGGCAATATCGCTCAAACAGAGGAAATCACTGAAAAGATAATCAAAGATTATCCTGAAACTACAGCGATCATTTATCCAGATGATGTATCCGCTTTAGTGGCGATTCATAAATTAAGAGAATTAGGTAAAAAAGTTCCTAAAGATATCTCTATTGCAGGATTTGATGGAGCCATCTTCACTAAGTATTTAACTCATCCATTGACAACGATGAGACAAGACACAAATAAGATTGGTACAGCCTTAGCTAAAACATTAATCGAAACAATTAAAGATCCACAAGGTGGTCGAAGAATCGTGGAGTTTGATGCCGAGTTATTCAAAGGCAGAACAGTCGCAAAAATATAGCAAAAGGGAAGGCGGGAATACCGCTTTTTGTTTTCTATAGAAAAAAAGTTTATAAATTAG
>JAEDDA010000059.1 GCA_016298185.1 Bacilli bacterium
AACAACCAAGGCTCATTTTCATCTCGGCAGTTGAACAACCGAGGATTCCCATTCGATGTCCTAAAGAAGAAATTAAAAAGACGCTCATTCAAATCGAGCGTTTTTTATTCGATTTCTAATATTGTTTTGATTTTGTTCATTATTTCGTTTTTTACTTCGGTTGGGAAATTAGAAATGCTTGTGGTGTGAGGATAGTTAGGATTTACATAAATAGAAATATTATCTCTACCAGTCACATCGTTTGGTCTTACGGCATACCAAGGATCGCTTGAACCATAGATGATAATGAAATTGTCATTCGTGGTTTCTAACATATTGTTAATCTTTGTATAGACGAGTTCTTTTCTTGGTAACGCTAATTGGTTTTCATTAAGAATTAGTTTCCACATTAGTCCTGTTTCTTCTTCTGTTGTGATACTTAGATTAACACCGGTAGGAAGATTGTTACGGATCTTAGTGAAGTCATAACCATAATTACCTAATTCTTGATAGGATTGGATGTAATAAGGAGTGAAATCATTATTAATAGCCATATCCGAAGCGCTGACAACACTAGTGAAGGCTTTATAGCAAGCTTCTCTTTTCGCACTTATTTGCGCGGAAGTGTTCTCTTTCATCGCTAATGCGCTTTTGATTGTGTTATAGGATTGATAATACTGCCAGAAGCCAACTTCGAATTCCATAACGCATGCGTCATAGATGTTATCCGCAGTGGCATAGTTAGAATAAACAGCACCTTCAGATAAACCTTCTTGATAGAAACGTGGGGCTAATATATCGCGGTATTTGAGCATCTTAATTTGGAAATCCAATATTGCTTGTCTCATCTCTGCGGCTTTAGTTTCTCCATAGGCGATGTTACCTGTTTCTTCATCTAAGAAATGAATCATTCTTAAATCTTCAAAGGAATTACAGAATGGTGCGACATATGGAAGATATAAATCCATATCTCCAGGATAATAAGAAGCATATAGTTCTGTAGTCATGCCACCTTTCGAAACACCTGTGGATATCCATTTACCATCCAAGATGCGCTTGAATTCTGTGACGATTTCATGGGCATCTGCGGCCGCTTGAGCGGTAGTTAAGTATTGCCACGAAGAGTTATTGTTATAATCAATTTCTACAGGTAAGGATTCCCCGAAGTAGCGGTGTTCCACGAATAAATAGTTTGAACCTAATAAGAAAGCGATTTCGTTTTCTGTAGCAAAATTAGAGTTGTTAACTAAAGGAAGCATATATCCTTCACTGACATAAGCAGTGGGGAGTTCAAAACCGTTAAAACCGAGTTCCACTCTTTGAGTGAAATAGCCGAGATCCTTATTATCGTGATCAATATATTGTTTGAAGTTCATTAAATAAACTTTTTTGAAACTTTCTCCTGCGGAAAGGACTTCTATATCGCTAACGCGGTCTAGTTGTTTTAATCTTTCTAAAATGGTCTTTCCTTCGATCTTTCCGTTATTATCTTTACTAGGTTTTTGGCAACCAGTGAGAATAAATGAAGGAATTAATAATAAGATAGTGATAATTCTTCTTTTCATAGTAATTACCCCTTTTTTATATAAATAATACCGAGATTATATCACATATGTTATTCTTAATTTGCAATGAAAATGAAAACTTACGAACTATCAAAACAGAAGAATATTAGAGAACTAGGTGGGCTAATAACAAAAGACGGGCACCAAATTAAGTATGGGAAGCTATTTAGAGGTGGTTCTTTAATAAGACTTAATGAAGAAGATGTAGATATTGTTAAAGGTTTTCATTTAACCGATATTATCGATTTCCGTTCTCCTAATGAATTTGTTTCTTTACCAGATTATCCATTTGAAAATGTGAGAATGCATAATATTCCCGTATTAGTTCAGTCCACAGACGAAGAAGCGAAAAGACGCATCAGTAGTGCGGATGGAAACCTCCTTTGGTTTTTGGAAGACCAGACAAGTGGGTTCGAGCATCTTAGAAAAGTGTATAGAGAATTTGTAACCACAAAAGAGGGAATTAACGCGTTTAGTAAATTCTTTGAAATTATTAGTAAAGAAAATGTCGTTACTTATTTTCACTGCAGCCAAGGAAAAGATAGAACGGGATTCGCTGCTTATTTACTTGAAATTGCTTTAGGTGTAAGTGAAGAAGATGCCTTAGAAGATTACTTATTGTCAAATACCGCCATGGAAAAACGCGCAGAAGCTTTGCTTAGAAGTGTGAAATATAAACCTTTTTATAATGAAGAATATAAGAAAAATCTTATCGATGTATTTTCCGTAAAAGTGGAATATATGCAAAGCGCGATTGATGCGATAAATGAATTATATGGCTCTACAATGGCGTTTATTATTAAGGGATTAGGGGTCGATATT
>JAEDDA010000010.1 GCA_016298185.1 Bacilli bacterium
TGACCGTGATACGAAGTCTCGTTTAACATAAATCTGTTTGACATATTTTTACCCTCCTATTTTTTTATGTCATTATCTTCTAGATAAGATTTCTTTTTCATATTCTCTAACTTCTTCAAACATTTTAGCATCACTAACCATGTTTTGTCTTGTTAAATACTCATTCCATACTTCACCCCAAGGAAGAGTTTTTAATTCCTCTTGCAAAGCAAGCACTCTTGTATGGTCATAACTATCTTGAGCTTCTTTTAATAAATTCCATGGAGTTAATAAAGCTTTTAGCAATGCTTTTTCCATATTTCTTGCTCCGATAACCATCGCGGCAATTCTATTAATAGAAGCATTGAAATAATCTAAACCAATATAACTTCTTTTTAGTCCATCGCATTTGACTAATTCATCAGCTACATCTTGAAGATCATCATTAAGTTTTAAAACATGGTCACTATCCCATCTTACTGGTCTAGAAACATGGAAAGCTAATTTATTATAAAAGGCAAACATAGAAGAAATCTTATCAGCAACATTTTCTGTTGGATGGAAATATCCTGTATCTAATAAACAGCAGATATGTCTACTAGAAGCATAGTTCAAATAGAATTCGTGTACAAGCAATTGGGCCTTAAGAAAATATTAGGGTGCCGACAATTGGAGACAGGAAGAAAAAACACCCTCAAGATACAAGCCCAAGGGGATTTTTATTTATATTGAATACAGAAGTAATCTAAATATGTTTTAATGGTGTCTTGTCCATCTAAACAAGTATCGATAAGCCAGCCGCGTTCTTGATTCCAGTTTTTAAGTCCACGGTAATAGAACATCTTTTTACTATCTAAGATAATAAATGGAACAATATTGTTTTTAAGGCATTCTTTAAATGCAATCAATCGCCCCACTCTTCCATTTCCGTCTTGAAATGGATGGATTCGTTCAAATTTGACATGGAACTCCACTATTTCTTCAAATGAATGTTCTTCTTTTTGACTATAACCATCAATAAGCTTTTGCATTTCGGAAGCCACTAATCTAGGGTTAGTTGTTTCCATATCCCCAACTTCATTTGGTAACTTCTTATAACTACCAACAGCGAAATGCGGGAGTCTAGAATCATTTGTGTTCGATTTTAATATTTTATGGAGTTCTTTGATGAATGGCTCACTAAGCTGATAATTAGCAAAGTCAATCACTCGATCGATTGCAGCAAAGTGATTAATTGTTTCAATGATATCATCAACTTTCTTGCTAGTGTCTTTTTCTACTCCAATAGTTCTTGTTTCAAAAATATATCTAGTTTCATCGTGAGTTAATTCATTGCCTTCAATATGATTTGAATTATATGTGAGATCAATCATTAATTTATGATAAATTCCACCTTTAATTTGATGATTCTTTTCAAAACGAAGTCTTTCTAAAAGATATTTTTTATTCTCTTTCTCGTTGCTTCTAATTGGCTTAGTTGCACTACCTGGAATTAACCAAGTTTTTCCAGACAAAACCGCACCTTCAACTCTTCCTAATGCGCAATAATTACGGACACTTCTTTCCGATAAATTCCATTTAATAGATGCTTCTTTGACTGTTATGAATTTATTCATAACGATATTATATACTTATCGGCAATAAATGCAATAGTTTATTGTTATTATCTATTTTTTGCCGATAGATGTATAAATAATTTATGTTTTATTGATTTATATACTGTCTACAAAATATACTGAAATTAATAAAAGTTAGTTTAGGTAGTATATATGGTTAAAGGGAATGAAATAATATATCAAATCTTTGTGAGAAATTATTCTCAAGAAGGTACTTTTCAAGCAGTTCAACAAGACTTAAATAGATTAAAAGAATTAGGCGTAGATATTATCTATTTAATGCCTATTCATGAAATTGGAATTAAAAATAGAAAAGGCACTTGGGGTTCTCCTTACGCAATTAAGGATTATTATTCAATTAGTAAAGATTTAGGAACTAAGGATGACTTCATATCTTTAATTACCACCACACACAAAATGGGGATGAAAATAATCATGGATATGGTTTTTAACCATACTTCACCAGATTCCGTCATGCTAGAAAAACACCCTGAATACTACTTCTATAAAGATGGTAAGTTAGGAAACCGCGTAGGAGATTGGTCAGATATTATTGACTTAGATACAAGTAGAGAAGATACACAATCATATCTATTAGATGTTCTTAAATACTGGGTATCTTTAGGTGTGGATGGCTTCCGTTTTGACGTCGCAAGCATGATAAGTTTAGATTTTTTTAAGAAAGCAAGAACAGAACTTGGAAAAGATATAATCTTTTTCGCTGAATCTATAGATTATGATTTTGTTAATTATTTGAAATCTTTAGGATATAGTTCCACACCTGATATAGATATGTATCCAACATTTGATCTTTTATATAACTATTCATGGTTTAGACCTTTGGAAAGATATCTTAAAAATGAAATCAGTTATGAAAAATTAAAATGTGTTATTAATGAAGACTATGAATATATCGGTGATAAAGGATTAAGAATCATTTGTTTTGAAAATCACGACACCGAAAGAATAGCGGCATACATTAACGAAGATAAGCTAAAAAATATAGTTTTAGATTTAGTGAAATATAAAGGGCCACTCTTTATTTATATGGGACAAGAATATGGGGCCGAACATAGACCTGATTTATTTGAAAAAGACCCTGTTATTTGGAAAATAAATGAAAAAGTATTAGAAATATATAAAGAAGCGATAAAAATAAAGAAAAGTAACTAATTAAAACACGCACCAATTGATGCGTGTTTTGCTTATTTTTGTTTTTCTAAGAATTGGTCTATCTCTATTTCTTTAGGAGCGGAATTGATTGCGCCTTTCTTTAATGTCGCTAATCCACCAACGACGTTTGCTCTAGTTAGATAATATTTGATTTGTTCGTCGTTATTAATAAATTCTGGATTATTGACAAGCGACGCTAAGAAGTAAGAATAGAATGCATCTCCAGCACCTGTTGTGTCCACTGGTTTAACTGGGAAAGTATCCACTTTAACCATGTGACCATCATGATAATAGATTGAACCTTTACTGCCTAAAGTTATGACAGAAATCTGTTTTTCGTTTAATAATTCCTTTAATGCAATGGATAAATCTTTTTGATTTGTGAGTAATTCTACTTCCTCTAAAGAGAATTTCAAGATATCCGCCTTCTTAAGAGCGGAGATAATGACGTTTTTAGCCACTTCTGGTGAAGGAAAGATATCATCACGGTAATTGATATCAAATGATATTTTTGCTTTACTAGAGTTTCTAATATGCTTAACGAGCTCATGATAGAAATTAACACCCTTTTCTTCAGAAAGCATTAAAGAACCGATATGGACGATGTCATTATCTTTAATATTTCTAAAATCAATATCATTAATATCTAGGGCATAATCCGCACCGAAAGACCTATCAAATCTAAAGGAGCGTTCTCCATTATTTAATGAAACAATAGCTTTGCTTGTATATCTGTCTGGTAAAACTTTAATATTTAATTCTTTAAATGGTTTTTCTCTTCCAGCATCAATTAATAATTTGCCGTTATCATCATTACCGACTGCACCCACAAAGGATACTTCTTTTGTATATAACAATGCGTTACAAGCAACATTAAAAGGTGCTCCACCAGGTAAGATTGTTTGTTTATTACCATCATCGAATATATCGACAAGTATTTCACCGATTGAAATTAACATATATGGTCCTCTTTTTAAAAAGTCGAGAATTTAATCCCGACTTATATTTTGTGAATAGATTTTATTATTGATGTTTTTTCTTCTTAATTAAGAAATAGGAAACAGCCACTAATGATGTAACAATTATCGCAATCGCGGTGATTAACACGAATGAAACGTTGCTGTTATTGATAGTAATGAATCCTTTGAAGCTTGAAGATGGATTATTTCCACCTGGTAAGTAATTCATTGTTTGACCAATTGTGTAAGAGAGGTCAACTTCAGATAACCAGAAGTTTTCAGATGTAGCGCTTGCTCCGAATGAGTAATCCATGGAAGCAGAGACAATTGCTTTCACGTTAGCATCTAAATTGTCATATTCAGTTAACAAAGCTTGGACATCAGCGTTTTGACTAACTGAACACCATGAGACACCATTTTCAGTGTTTCTCATAAGACCATAATAACGTGTCACGAAATTATATGCTTTTCCAAAGTCTGTTACTGCGGAACCGACGTATTGATCAACGACAACACCATGATATAAAGGTGAATTGTTCCATTGTTGTTGAATTACATCAACTTTGAATGTTGGAACGGAAGTGTATTTTGTAACGATTTCGTCAAAGTACGCTAAGCCCCAGTTTCCACCAGTTCTATCATCACTTAAGATAATTCTAACTTTTTCGCCTAAGTATGCAGAACAATCTAAGTATGTTCTAGACATTGTGTTTAATCTTGAACCAGATTCCATAACGTTTGCAACCGAGGCATCTTTGAATCCTTTATTAAGAATGTTTGTTCCTTCAGCTTTAGCGATTCTTGTGGTTGCTAATTCAACTCCAGCTGAATTGATGAGTGACATGACTGCTGTTCCACCACCAAGTTTTGCGGAAATGAAACCGCTACCACTTAATGTAAATTCAGGAGAAATGAAACGATATTTCGCATCTTCAGCAACGCCATTTGTGTCGGCATTGAGATAGAAGTTACCTGTTTTGTTAGCTGGCATTCTTTCAGCCCAGTTTTTCGCATCGTTATCGGAAACAATACTAGCACAGTCGACATTCGCTGTTGAGAAAGCTCTATCATATGCCCAGTTAGAAACACCATAGACTTCAAATCCATCATCAGTGTTATCTAATGCTGCTGCTGCAGTTTCAAGAGCAGAGAAATCACTACTTGCATAATATGTATCAAGCATATATGTTGCAGAAAAATTATTTTGAGCGGATGTTTGTGCATCAAGAGCGATTTGTTGCTTATGAGCCGCAAATGTTCTTGCAACTTCATCAAGCGTTTGGTTAACTCTTAAATTTCCAAATTGGACACCACCATAATATGATGTGGCATCATCCTTGATATATACTATAAGTTCACGACCAATATATTCATCAGGAATGTGATAGTAATGAAGCGCCATATTTGCTGAAAGTTCAAAAGCACCTTTGACTCCATTTCTATAATCATTGTCAAAGGCATCGCCACGAGATGAATAGAAATCGTTTCTGGCTTCTTTAACATAATCTAATCCTGGTTTATCACCATCTGGTTCAATAAAAATATTAACAAAGCAGTTATTGCTTCCGCCTAATAAAAACGAAACATATCCGCCTTTATGGATCCAAGTTTTACTTCTAACCCAACCCGTTTCACCTTCTCCAACTTTATTCATCGTATTAATAAAATTGTCCAAAGCGTTATATGATCTCATGCCATCATGGAATGTATCTGTTCTGGCACTGATTAAATCACCAATATTTTTGCTGAAATCTCCACAATAAAAATTCGTGGAGTTGACTGGAATGTATTTTGTTATCACTTCGTCAGCTTTGGATTGTTTAACTTCACTGCGATTCGCATGCGCCAATAAAACACCGCCACCAACTAAACCGGCTAACAAAGTCAATAGAGAAAATTTAAAAATCTTTTTCATAAAAATCTCCTTATGGAAACGTTTCCATATATATTCTAACACTATTCTCTTAAAATAAGAATACTTATTTATAAATGGTCAGTTTTTTCTCACTACCACTGACATTTATCGTAAATGTATCACTCGTTTCTTTTGGATAAATCACGTTACTCATGGAAATTCCATTAACAAAAATCTCCACTGAGTATTTATCTAAAACAATATAAATGATGTCTTTTTCTTTTTTGCGATATGGCATCTTTCTCATGCCTTTTAAAGATAATTCATCTTCTTCAACACCAGTGATTTGCTCACCAGATTTACTTCTGTCAAAATAGAATTCATTTTTATCTAAATAAAATCTAGTGACTTCACCATCACCTTTTCTTAAATCAATAGAAAGAGATTGAAGATCTTTCACTTCAAGAATTAATGTGCCAACATATAAATGGTCTTCATAATTATCTTTTATATTCAACTCTTTATCTAATTTGCCATAGATAACTGGTGTTTGAATCATATAACCATCTTCCACTGTCACTTTTCTAGGAACTGTTAACATACCGGCAAAGCCGAATTTATCAGATGGGTTATTACGATCCCACATATCCATCCAGGCAAATAAATAATGCTCTCCGTTCATAATTTGAGGAGCGTAAAAATCAAAACCGTAATCCATAAGTGTTTTCTTGTTTGTTGCAATGAATTGTCCCTCTTCATTTAATAAACCAAGTTCGTATTCAGTGGAATGGATATTTAAGCAATGAGGATTGTCTTTTGGAAAATTTTGTTCGGAATAAATGATTAAGCCTAAATCTTCATAATAACCAACGCATTCAATCATTTCTCCATCGCTATTATGAGTGAGGACATCATTAATAAATGTCCAATTCTTCAAATCTTTTGATTTAAATAAAACAATACTTCCACCACTGGATTTCTTCTTCGCGGCGACGAATAAAAGATAATCGTCTCCTTTTTTCACTAATTGAGGGTCGCGAAAATCGCATGGTTTATATTGTTCAGGCAAATCCTTATCTGTAACAATAGCGCCGTGTTTCACAAAGTGAACGCCATCAGTGCTAGAAGCTAAACATTGAATTTGTCTAATTTTTTCGGAATCTGCATTAAATATAAAACCTGTATAGACGATATATAAAGTGTCATCCACCACAAGTGAAGATCCAGAGAAACATCCATCTCTATCAAATTCATCGCCTGGAGTTAAAGCAATAGGAAGATATTCCCAGTTTAATAAATCTTCACTGACAACATGTCCCCAATGCATTGGCCCCCAATTGCAGGCAAATGGAAAATATTGGTAAAAGGCATGATATTTCCCTTGAAATTTGACAACTCCATTAGGGTCATTGATCCAGCCTTGTTCCCCAACAATATGAAATACCGGTTTATGACTGTTATTCATATTTAGAATTGCTCCGCGAGTGTGTAATTAGATGGGACTAAGGAAGAGGATTCGTAATATGTAACGAAATCATCTACGAATAATAAGCCCCAATCGTTTTGAGCGTTATCAACGATGCGAATCTTAATACTGCGCCCGAGATAAGCGGATAAATCAACTTTATATTCCGCCATATTTGCGAGATAAACACCATCTTTAGATAAATCTGTTGGATGTCCGAGATAGTAATATGTCTTTTCGATATCTTTAAATTTTTGATTGTATGTTGAAGTTAATACTTCATTTGTTGTGGCATCGATAAATTCGATGTGACATGAAGTCTTATCCTTGCCACCGCCTAAGCGATATGTAACATAGCCACATCCACCTAAGGTAAATGCTGATGATGTGATTGTGCCTGTATTGGCTTCGCCACCAGCCCAACCAGAAAGGAAGAATGAGCCTTGTCTATTGAAGAGGAAGATTTCATTCCACCATGTATATTCACCAGAGATATTCATGATTGGATTGTTATTATCGGAAAGTGTCCAACCAGTTAAATCACCAGTTTCAAATCTGCCGTTTAAGACTTGATATTCTGAAGAGACATCTCGACAGCTCAAGAGGTCTTCATTTATTAAAGCGGAAGAATCAACTGCATCCATGGATTCATAATATGTAATAAAACTATCAACACACACCAAGCCCCAAGCGGATGAGGCGTTATCAACCACTCTAATTTTGACTTCTCTTCCGTGAATAGAAGATAAATCAGCTTTATAAGAAATCATATCCATGAGGTGACCACCACGGCTTTGTCCTTCAATACCCAAATCTTTAAACATATAGTTAGCGAATCTTAATAATTCTTCTTCTGTGGTTGCATCAATGATGGAAATATAGCACGCTAATGGATCGCGTCCACCAGACATTCTAAATGTCATCATATCGACACCACCAACGGTAAATGCTGAAGAAGTAATATAACCTGTGCCGCTCTCATCTTCTTCTCCAGAGAAGAAATATGTGCCGCGTTTATTAAATGTTAAATTCACATTGTTCCACCAATAAGATTTAGAAGAGATTCTTCCAATTCTATTCATATCGGAGGTCCAAGATGTTGTCCAACCAGTTAAATCTCCGGTTTCAAATGTACCATTAACAGGTTGATATTCATTAACAGGTTCTCTTTCATATGCGGAAGCGATATCAATCTTGTAGTATTCTTTATCTTCCCAATATGGAGTATCTGTGTAATATGTTTCAAAGCTATCAAATGTCATACAGCCCAAGTCATCGCCACTTATATTGTTATCGACAATTTCGATATATAAGTTTTCACCCACGAATTCTTGTAAATCAATGTAATATTGCACCATATTCAATAAGTGCATCTTCATTGGAACAAATGGGAATTGTTCATTTTTATATTGAACGTTACTGACTCTCACTACTTCTACTGGTTCGCCATCTTTGACGGACATAAAACGCAAATAAGTGAGTTCTTGATTAGAACATCCGCCTAATTTAAATGATATAAATCCTTTACCACCTAATTTGAATGTGGAAGAACGTAAAATACCAGTCGCACTTGGATTGTAATGACCATAATGATAATTACCATCACGATTATAGGTGATGTTTTCGTTCCACCATGTGGATTCGTTATTCACGCCATCATGAGAGAAAGCTTCACCTTCAACGATGGTCCAACCACCCAAGGAACCGATTTCAAAATCAGGATTCTTAATATGATATTCATCTTTAGCGTCGACATCTTCGATATATTGACGTGTTTTGACGAAATATTGGCCTTCTTCTTGAGGCAAGGCATCGCCGATACGAATATCATCTACGCTTAAATAACCATAATAGACATCTTGGTCATTATCGACGATACGCATATATACTTCTTGATTAGCGTATGCGCTTAAATCAATTGTGTATTCAGAGAAGTTATCCGTGTGATAGACACCATTCGCGTATTTTTGAGAATCGATGTAATCTTCTGTTCCTTCTAAGAAATATTCATTTGTTTGTCTAGCGATCATTTGGTCATTTTCCGCTAAATAGATGCCGACATAGCAAACTTTTTGAATATTTTTATATTGAGCGTCAACGCCTTTACCTTTTGTCAAAGCGCCACCAGCTAGTTTCATGGAGACAAAGCCATCATCAGTGAGATAGAAGTTGTTACTTCTTAATGCACCGATACGACCATGGCTATAAGATAAATCAAAACCTTGTCCAGATAAGTACCAGTTACCAGTTTTATTTATGCTAATTTGATTGTTTTTATTATCGTTTTTGAAAACGAAATAGTCTCTAGAAGATACAGAGTCATCTGTGTAGGCATCGCCGTATTCCACAGTCCAACCTGATAAATCACTAGTTTCAAAACCACCATTGACGACGTATCTTTGAACGACTTTTTCTTTTGATGAGGAACATCCCACTAAAGAGATAGCTAATAAAGGGATTAAAATGCATTTAATATTCTTTTTCATATTAAAGGGCCTCCGCTAAATTACCGGTATTTCCGTAATACGCTGGTTCAACCTCATCGCTAAAGCAACCTTTCATTTGGATGACTTTAAACTTCGACACCATCATATTTCCGTTCGCGTCGAACAAGGAAATATAATCAGAATCACCGTATTTCGGATATATTCTTGTCGTTAACATCATGATTTCATTTACGTAGATTTCTAATTGTGATCTATCAACATAGATTTCCACTTTGAAGTTTCTTTCATCTGTTCCGATATGCCATGTATCACTTTTATCAACATAGGATAATAATGATGATTGTGTCCTATTAACGAATATTTCGTTATTGCAGAATGAAATTGCACTTCTTTCAGTTCCTATATAGTTTTCTGTTGGATTATATCTTACAAAGATACCGGAGTTATAATCACCACTTGGACTAAGGGTGAATTCCGCTTCAATCTTATACATATCACTACGAACGTTTTTCACGCCATTAGCGATTGTATTTGCGGAAACAGGTTCACCTTCATATTCATATAATGTTTCACCATATAAAGTAGAAACTGCTTCAACAGGTCTTCTAATGACATCGCGTAAATTATCAGCGAGGAAGATTTCCACTGGGAAAGCTAAGTTGTGAGCCCAACCAGCGGTCTTATTTTGTTCTGTACCTGCGGATTTGCCTTGTGCTAAAGAAATGATGACAGAATGTCCATCTTCGTAATTGGTAATTCCAGCAGCTTTTTCTTCATCTGTGATATAGCAAAAACCTGTTTGACCAGTATAAATACCTTTACCATGGTCGAATAATCTTGGTTTTGGATCATCAGGAATAAATCTACATGTTTCCTTGTTAAATGTTCCAATCCAATAATATGTATCAACCACATAACCATCGACGGTATATTGTGGCGAATCCATAAAGATATATTTAGTCACACTACCATCTTCAGTGGAAATTGGGAGCATAATACAGCATTCCCAGTGTTTTCCTTGTTCTGGATAGTCTTGATAGCTAACTTCGAATGTAAATCCTTTATATTCCCAGTTACGCATGTCGGTACTTCTAAACATATTTGTGGAACCACCATGAGATTGATCCCAGTCATCAGCGACAGAAGTTGAAACCATCATGTAGTAATATGGTGCATCATACCAAATAAATGGATCACGGAATTCTTCGATTTTGCCTTGTGACCAGTCACTTGGTTGGACTAAGACGTTTGTATCTTCCACTGTCCAATCGGTTAAATATGGATCATTTGGATCAACTGGATGAGCATAACAAACACTTTGATGGGAGAATCTTGAGGTTTCTTCCCAGTCTGCATAGTTAGTACCTGCGGTAATTGTTAACCAAGGTACTCCATCAGGGCCGATAACAGAACCGCCAGTCCAAACGCCTTCTGGACATGAAGGTTGTTGAGGAGCGACTGCATCTTTAACATAAATCCAGTGAATCATGTCTCTAGAACAAATGTGGGCCCATCTAATTTGCGACCAGTATGGTCCAATTGGGTTATGTTGATAGAAAACATGGAACATACCCTTATAGTAAATTGGGGCATGTGGTTCATTCATCCACACTGCTGGTGGAATGCCATGATATTGTGGTCTATATCTATCACCAGAATAGACACTTGTGTCTAATTGGACTTCAGAGAATGGTAATTCAGGAACGTTACCATTATCGGAATATCTGGTGAATAAGTATTTGAGTTGTTTTGGGTTCATAGATTGATGGAAGATTTCCGCTTCATCCACTAAGCCGGCAGGAGATTGACGAGCAATACCAAATTCATAAATTGGTGAACTATAATAACCAAAATATAATGGTTCTGAAGAAGGAACAATTTCGGTATTCATCAAATCAGGAATAAGGGCTTCATAAGAAACTTTCCCGTTGAATGTTAAGCAAATATAGCCAGTTTCACCATCGAATGTCGCAGCGATATGGCTCCATTCGTATAAAGGTAAGCTATTGATTGGGTCATAATAACCGACAAAGAATCTTTCTCCTGTATCGGTATTTTGAAGATTCATTTGTAATCCCCAAAGGCCTAATCTACCGTAACCAAATAAGAAGCCTTCTTCATCTTCCATATGGCCCCAGTCAAATAAGGACGTCATTCTTGGGTGACCTTTAGCAATGGTTTCATTGCCATAACGGTTGAGATTTTCAAAACCACGTGGCGCAACCCAAGTAGAGAATGTAATTTTATTTGTTGGAGCGTCATAATCATTCACTTTAATATGTGTGGAGAAACCGTCCATATATAAAGAGGTATTAGATACACCTTGTTTTAAAAGAGGATCGTTTGGTTTTTTGAATAATTCAGACGCGTTTTCTTCGGAGAAAACATAGTTAATACGATAGGAATGATTGTTTGTACCATTCTTCGTATAACTGCCTTCTAATTGATCAAAGGAAAACGAGATTTCTGGATTTAATCCATCATCTTTCTTTTGTTTTATATTATTCGAACATCCTCCTAGAGCTAGTGAGGTGACAAATAATAGGAGCGTGATGATTGTTTTCTTTTTCATAATATCCCCCTTTACATCTTTAAGCCCGCTGTGCCGAAGCCTTTAACAATATATTTTTGAGCGGCTATATATAAGATAAATATTGGTAATGAAGTAATAACTAAAGAAGCCATAATTTCTCCCGTAGTAATTGATTCGATTGATTGTAACGATGTTAATGCGGCTTGAATCGGAAGAAGTGGCCAGGAATCATCACCATAATTTGGCAAGACCATTGATGGCCAGATGTAATCGTTCCAAACACCAATGAAGGTGAAGACTGCGGTTGTGGCAACGATTGGTTTACTCATCGGAAGAATGAGATCAAAGAACACTCTTACTCGACTAGCTCCATCGATGTGCATAGCCTCTTCGTATTCCTTTGGAATAGAAGCGAAGAATTGCGTGAATAAGAAGATGTTAAATATGGAAATAATACTCGGTAAGATGACCGCTAAAACGGATAATCCGCCTTTTAATCCCAACATCTGTTTAACAATGGAATATAAAGGAATAATGCTCGTTTCCACAGGAACGACAATTAGGAATAAAATAATGAAATTGAAGAATCCTTTTCCTGGGAAATTGAATTTCGCTAAGACATATCCCGCTAAACCATTAACGATGACGTTAAAGACGATAACTATTGCGGCGTAAATCATGCTGTTCAAGGCATATTTCCAAATGTCATATTGTCCAAATACAATGCGATAGTTGTCAAAGAAATGGAGAATGTTTTTGAAATCTGGAAGGAACATCATAATTGTTCCATTAGAGAAAGCAATAGCTTCTTCTCCTTTCGTGGAAGCGGAAAACATGTATAAAAGCGGCATGATGAATAATAAAGATAAGATAGAACCAACAAGGTAGTAGATGATGGAACCCACTACTTTTTTCTTGCTTCTCTTTGCAGGGACAAAATTAGGATCGTTTAAATACTTTTTCATCTTTTCTTTTCTCCTAATAGTTTTCTCTGTACTAATGTGATTGTGCCGATAATGATGGTCATTAATAAAGCAACCGCACAAGAATAACCAACGTGACGATAGGTGAAACCTTGTTGATACATGTAATAACTAATAGTCACACTTCTGTCTTGATAACCAGTTAATAACATTGGTTGGATCAAAACACGACAAGCACCGATAAATACGGTGATGAGGATGTATAACATTGTTGGCTTGAGCCCTGGGACGGTGATGGTAAAGAATTTTTGGAAGACGTTTGCACCATCAATCGCTGCGGCTTCATATAAATCTTTTCTAATATTTCCTAAAGCGGATAAGAAGATGAGCATTTGATAACCACATCCTTGCCATGCAGAAATGATAACCATCCAAATCAAGACTGTATTTTTATTACCTAAGAAGTCTTGAGCGGGAATACCAAAATTATGCAAAATGGAATTCATAATGCCGTTTGGATTTGGTGACAAGATAATGAGCCATAAGAAAGCAGTAACGCTTAAGGAAATAGCGACAGGAGCGAAGAAACAAACTTTAAAGATTGTCGTTCCTCTTCTCTTGTTATTGCAGAATAAGGCTAGTAATAACGCCATGATGATTTGAATTGGCACGACTAAGACGACGAATATCGCCGTATTTCTTATAGATAAGAAGAATTCACCATGTTGGTTGAATTCCAAGAACAAAGTCTTGAAATTATCAAAACCAACAAAGTTGATATCATTAGGTTTTAATAAGTTAAAGTCTGTAAAGGCATAGCCTAATGAATAGAAAATTGGAAGGATGACAAAGAAGAATGAAAGAACGACCGCTGGTAAGATTAATAGAAAAGCAGTCATCACTTCTTTCAAGTGATACTTTTGACCTTTCTTGTGGTTTTTAACCATATCGATGATAATCATCGCGGTTAAACCGAGAACAAGAACACCGAGAACAATAAGAGCAATAAGTAACATGCTTTCTCCTTTATATATTCCTTAACGAGTATTAGAGTTTATTGAGCTCATTTTGTAAGGCGGCGGCTTTGTTATCTACTAAAGTAGAAACGTTGCCATCTCTCAATCCATCGATAACGCCACGGAAGGCGACTGAGAATTGTGGATAACCGACTGTTTCTGGACGTTGTTTGCCAGTTTTTTGTAATTGTTGATATAAGACATCTTCTGGTGAGTTAGTACCATATTGAGTATTAACTTCTTTATTTGCAGGAATCATACCAGTGGCATCTGTAACGGTTTTGCTACCATTGGCGTTTGTTAAATATTTAAGTAATGTGACGACTGCACTTTTATCTTTTCTTAAGTTATCTGTCACAGCATAAGACCAAGAACCGTTTGCGCTAGCGGCAATCACATCTTTTGGATATGGTAATAAGCCCCAAGCATCTCTATTTGGGAAGGTTGTTGGATATTTGTTATCTAAATCTGGGATTGTCCAACCACTGGAAAGATACATACCAACTTTTCCGGTGAAGAAGTCAGTGGCACCGATACCATAGTTTGTATATTGCAAATCCACTAAATCTTTTAAGAATTGGAAACCGCGTTTGCTACCATTGCTATTAAAATAGCCGGTTGCGATTTTACCTGTTTCATCAACGAAAGAACCACCAGAGGCATAAATGAATGGGTAAAGCAAATATGTGGCTGTTTCGTCCTTCGTGGCATCCATTCTCATATCGACTGCGGTAATACCGCTTAAAGCTTTTAATTTTGCACAAGCGGCCTTGAATTGATCATATGTCCAAGGATTATCAACAGTGATACCACTGACATTGATTCCGGCTTGAGCAAAGAGTGCTTTGTTGTAATAGAAACCCGCACTACTTTCTTGAATTGGAATGCCATATGTTTTTCCTTGATAGGAATTGAGTGTGATAAATTTTGCTTTTTCTTCTGCGGATAAATAAGAGGAAATATCATAAAGATATTCAGCTTCCGCATAAGCCGCACAGTTAGGAGCATCAAAGGTAATGATGTCTGGTAATGTGCCTTCGAGTTTATCGGTATTTAGTTGTTTTTCATAGTTGCTGTCGCCAGCGCTTCTAGCAACGAAAGAGGCTGTCACTCTCATACCTTGTGAAGCATATTCTTTGTTAAAACCATCCACAAGTTTCTTATAGGCCATACCTTCTGCGGATTTAGCGTCAACGTGGAAACGGATTTTGAGCTTGCTGTTATCGCTATAATCAGCGCTTCCTCCACCGATAGCTTTACATCCTGTGAGTAATAAGGCCGCCATTAATGCTGGTAATACTAATTTTTTCATAGTCTTTCCTCCTATTTGGTTGTTTTTCCTTTTTTAAAGGAACATTCGAATTTATTCATTTTTTCGATATTTTCTTCTTTATTGAGAATTTGGATTAATAATTCAACGCATCTTTCCGCCATCGGTTTGATTTGTTGTTCAAGTGTGGTGATGTTAGAACGTCTAATGAGTGAGAAGTCGCCATCATAAGAAACAATTTGAATTTGTTCTGGAACTTTGATTCCTAATAGTTCTAAACGATCTTGTAAGGTATAGGCCAAGATGCATCCTGAGACGAATACACCATCGATATCTTTGTGCGCTAATAATTCATCGATAAGGATTCCTTCTTCACCATGACCGACATCTTTGTTGATGACGATACTTTCCAAGTGATGACTTTCAATTACATCGCGATAAGCTTTTTCTCTTAATGTGACTTCACTTGTTTGCGTTGCGCGTGTACCTAAGAAAGCGATCTTTTTGCATCCTTTTTCAACGAGGTGTTCCACGCCTTTCTTTGTGGCCTCATAGTTATCGGAAGTAACAATTGGAATATTCTTTCCAAGATTTCTATCGATTGTGACAATTGCAAGATTGTCGAAGTCACTTTCTTTGTGTTCGTAGTGAGTGACGAATATCGCACCATCGGCTTGTCTTTGTGCAAGGCGATTTAATATTTCTTGCTCTTTCTCAATACGGTGTTGGCTAGATGCCACTAATAGGGAATATCCTCTCTTATCTGCGGCTAATTCTAATTCTTGAATTAACTTTGAGAAGAATGGGTGATAGATGACTGGAACCACTACAGCAATTACATTGCTACGCGATTGAGAAAGTCTTTTTCCAGCGACATTTGGAACATAATTGAGTTCCTTAATCGCATCCATGACTTTTTTACGTGTTTCTTCGCTGATTTGTGGGGAGTTATTTAGCACACGTGAAACAGTGCCAATACCAACTCCTGATTTAGCAGCGACTTCTTTAATAGTAGGAGCTCTCATAATTAGGCTTTAGCTCCTTTCTTACGCTTGATGATGAGGATAACTGCGACAGCGGCACCGATTAATAAGACACCTCCACCAACGCTAAGACCCACTATAAGTGGTGTATTATTTGCTTTACCTTTTTCTTTCATCTTTTCGCCTTTATTGACGACTTTGACATTAAAGGAAATGGAATCGTTAACAAGAACTTCGTTATCTCCTTCTTTGAAACAAGATGAATCGATAGTTAAGGTATAATTCTTGACATGATATTTTTCTGCTTCAATTAAGGTGTTATTGACCTTAACAGAGCTCACTTCGTTAGCGCCGACATAGATGTTAACATTAACGCCTGTTTCCACTTCTACATCTTCGATCACAAATGTATGAGAAGCATTGACTTCAACATTGATATAGAAGGAAGAACCAGAACTGACAATCTTGAATCTATATGTTCCGTTTTCTAATAAAGCGAAATATGATTCATGAATATATAAAGTGTTAGGAGATTGATGATAGAAGCCTTGTTCTAATTTCAAGTTACCTTTAGTAATGTTATATACTTCTTTGACATATTGGTTGATTTGCAAACCAACGGCTAGATCACCAGAACTATAGCTATAGTTTTCTCTTAAGATTGATAATGATCTGAATTTAACTGTGGAAGAAAAGACATTTAAACCAAATCTTCCAGTTAATGGTTCATTATCTTGTAATGTGTAATTAATTGCGTCAATACCATTAGCGGCGATGTTGATGTTTTTACCATTCGCTTTGACGGTTAATACGATATTTGTTTTTTCTAATTGAATAACGGAACTTCTCGCTAATTCACCATGTGTGGACCAAAGTTTGACAATGCGTTCATTAGAGTCATAGTTGGCGACTAGATATGCGGACATATCTTCAGCAGCTCTAAAGACTAAAGCACCAGCATTTCCTTCGACTATGTCGAATTGTCCAGTAAGGGTGAAGTCGCTGCCTTCTTCAGTAGCTAATAAGAAGCCGTTTCCGGAAGATTTTTCACCGACCACAGAATCGTTTTCCATCACCCAATTACCGGAAACGATATTTTCTGGTTCGAAGGTGAATTCAGAACTGAAGGAAGAAGAACAAACTGTAACGTTGATTGTCTTTTCTTGATTGCCGGCGGTAACTTTGAAGGTAGCGGTTCCTGGTTGAAGGGAAACAAAATTAATACCTTGATTGCTGGATGCATAGGAAACAACACCATTATTTTCAACTTCTTGCCAGACCAAATTGCTTGTTCCGGAATACCAACAAGTAATATATTTAGCTGTGGATAATTTGGTGTCTAATTTGACATCGGTATTTGAGACATATAAAAGACCTTCATCACTTGCGACATTTTGACGATAAACAGATTTGACTTCGTTGAGTCTTAAGTAGTTGATGTGCGCATCATCTGCTTCTAATGAAGCATCTCTTGAATACATCGACGCTGTAGTAACAAAGTAGAAGCTAACTGAATAGTCTTCACAGAAAACTTCTAAACCACCATTATCGCTTAAGACATAGAATGTTTTTTCGCTAGTTTCTCCTAAGATATGAGAAGCATATTTAGCGTGCCAGTCGATATTTGTATTAATACCTTTGTCATCGAGGTTTGTTCTATCAACATAATATCCATCGGTTTGATTCCAACCGAATTCCATATATTCATTTTCGCCAACATCCACTTTGAAAGTGATTGGAGAATTATTATTAACAGTAAATGAAGCTTCTAATTCAAAGATATGTGTGTGAACATCATTTAAAGGATTTTCTGATTCGTTATTAATATCTTGATTAGAAATATTGACTAAATTTGTTTTTTCTAAGTTTGTGTTATTAACTGTGACTGGTTTTTGTGTCATGCGAAGACCGTCTTCAGTATTTTTCACACCATATTCCACAGGAATAGTAAATCCACCATTCCAGCGTCCTCTTAATCCAGCATATTCACCTGGACCAGTGCAGAATGAAGCATTTAAATCTCCTGAGAACCAGTTAAGAACGATATCTTTACCATTGAATTCACTGTTTGCGTCATCAATATAGAAACTTTGTGAAGCATAAGTATCTGGACCAAAATCTAGTGGTTTTAATGGGACATCATCCGCACTTTGATAGGACATGATGTTGTGATTTGTCTCATCGATAAATTCGACTTTGTGAGTTGTGTAGTTATATGACATTGTTCCAAAGATATAGGAACGGGATTTGTTTGTTAAATAAGCGTGTTCGATATTATTTTCATCCATTAAATATCCAACACCAACACATTCAGGTCTTGGGAATTTGAATGTACCAGCGGCTTCCCAATCGAGAAGATTTGTGGAAGATAAGAACCAACCAGTACTAGAATTCATACCACTTAAAGTCATACCCCATAAAAGAACTGAACTGCCTTCTTTTCTAAGTGGGAAGATTTTTGGATCACGCCAGTCGATGTGTCTATCAGAAACACCACTGAGTGATTGAGGAATAATTCTACGTTTTGTCCAGGTCATACCACCATCATCACTTGTGATGATAAGTTGGTCTTGTGCGATAGGACATTCTCTTGTTAAGATGGCGTAGATACCATTTCCACCATTGTTTGGAAACCAGTTGAGCGCATCTAAATCATGACTCATACCGAGTTTGTAATCGACTGCGCAACCAGACCACATATAGCCTTCTCCAGCGCCTGTACCCATTGTTCCATCATCTGGAAATAAACAAACTGGTAGGAATTCAAAATGAATTAAATCTCTGCTTCTTGCGTGTCCCCAATACATTGGACCCCATTGAAGTCCGAATGGATGGAATTGATAGAAAACATGATAATAACCATTGTGATAGACAAGAGCGTTTGGATCGTTTGACCATTTTGCAAATGGTTGTAAATGATATTGGTTACGATATGGTTCAGAGAAATATGAATAATCAGATT
The DNA here is from genome assembly GCA_016298185.1 of Bacilli bacterium. Classification (GTDB taxonomy): domain Bacteria; phylum Bacillota_I; class Bacilli_A; order RFN20; family CAG-826; genus RUG13091. Next base: position 19,182 of record JAEDDA010000010.1, read on the forward strand.
TACCGATTTCAATGTTCTCTAAATAAACATCTGAGGCAAAGCAGTTCATACCGAGATAACCGCCTTGATATTGAGGTGTTTCTTGAGCGTTTAAATCGATAACTGTATCGACACCAAATCTCTTGATACCTTCAACATAGAATTCTGCATATGCGTGTGTTTCTTCTTTAGTAAGAATAACTTTTATATTAACGTTTTCGATACCTCTTACTTGTGGTTCGACAACATGTTTTTCAGAATCAGTCATTTTGTCGTTTCCGATAAAATAATCGACATATAATTCTTTTGGAGTATAACCACCTAAACCATTAGATGCGAAATAGAGAAGCTTAATTTGGTTATGGTAGCGGTCCATGTTGATGACGTAGTAATGATTGTTTTCTTCACTGCCAAAAGCTAAACCACCAGCTTGTCCGGATCTGAAATGCAAATCAGCGGTATAAACAAAGCTTTCGTTTGGACCATAATAATTTGGTAAAAGGACGAAAGAATCACCAGTGCTAGAGATTGATAATTCTTCCGCTTTAACTTCAGAAGCTTCACTATGATTATTCAAAGAATAAGTTAGACCACCAATGGCTAAAATAGATACTAATAAAGGAAATAGTTTATTTTTCATCTTTATCGCCTCCTGATGTTTCTAATTCATCTGAAACATATTCTTTATCGAATGTATAAATAGTACGGCCTGTTTGTTCATTAAATAGGTGAATATTTTCACCTTTGAAATCGATGTGAATCTTATCGCCTGGTTGTAAAGAAGATCTCTCTTGAATGGTGACGTTGAATTCATCTTCAGAGTTAGCTAATTTGCATAAGAGGTTTGTGGTGTTACCTAAGATTTCAACAAAGCAAACTTCAGCTTCCACGCCTTTTTTGTCTTTACGGATTTCGATGTGTTCACCTCTAACACCGAGAACTAAAGCATGTCCTTCACCAGTTGTATATTCATCTTTAATAGGTTTTAATTCTTTTAAATCAAAAGAAACTTCTTTACCATTTGGTAAAGTGATATGGGCATTTTTCGCGGATGCTTTAAAAATCACTTTGAAATTATTCATTTGTGGAGTACCGATAAACCCAGCGACAAATAAGTTTGTTGGATTATCGTAAATTTCACTTGGCGTACCAACTTGTTGAATAACGCCATCTTTCATAACGACGATGCGGTCGCCCATTGTCATGGCTTCCACTTGGTCATGGGTAACATAGATGAAAGTTGTTTTAACTTTTTTATGTAATTTAACGATTTCATTACGCATTGAGGCACGTAATTTTGCATCTAAGTTTGATAAAGGTTCATCTAATAAGAAGACTTTTGGATCACGCACTAAAGCACGGCCTAAAGCGACACGTTGTCTTTGACCACCACTCATTTCGGATGGTTTTCTATCTAATAAAAATTTAATATCCAAGACCTCTGCGGCTTTTTGGACTTTTTCATCAATTTCTTCTTTGGTGTAATGCACCATCTTCATCTTTGGTGTATTAGGATTTTGTTCTAATTGTCTAATTTTATTCTGTAATTCTTCAATTGTTTCAATAGATTGAGCTTTTTTCATTTCTTTCTTTAAAGCTTTAATCTTTTGTTTATCAACGATATATACGACATTTCCTTCTTTATCTAAAACTGGTTTAGGAATCTTTCTTAACTTAAGACCATAAGACATGTTTTGGTAACTGTTCATATGAGGATATAAAGCGTAGTTTTGGAAAACCATCGCGATATTGCGTTTTGAGGCATCAATATTATTTGCGAGTTCATTATCGATATATAATTCACCACCGGTGATATCTTCTAAACCCGCGATCATTCTTAAAGTTGTGGATTTGCCACAGCCGGATGGACCGACTAAAACGATGAATTCACCATCTTCGATTGTTAAATTAAAATCCCTCACGGCAAAAGGAGAAAGATTCTCGTTTTCGATTTTCTTACTCTCTTTTTTGCTATGGGAATAAGCCTTATAAATGTGCTTAAGCAAAATTGACGCCATATGACTTCCTCTTATGTTATGGAAACGTTTCCATTTATATTTTTTACCCGCAAGAGAGATATGTCAATACTTTTGCTAACTTAAGAATATCAAATTCAAAAATAAGATAAATTAATATAATCATATGAAAAAGAGCCTTAAAGTCTCACTATAAAAAAGGACAACGCTATGATTTTTTTAAAACTTCATGTTAAATTATTAACAAGGATATAAATATGAAAAAGAAACTCTTAATATTAGGTGGAACTGGTTTTTTAGGTTACTACTCCACTATGGAAGCTTTAAAAAGAGGATACGAAGTAGGTTCTATATCGTTAGATGATGTAAATCTAGAAGGTTGGTATCCAAAAGAAGTTAATGTCAAATTCACTGACTTATTTGAAACTTCTGAAGATGAACTTGTGGAAATGATGAAAGGTTACGACTATATGATTTATTCCGTCGGACCAGATGATAGAGAAACTCCAGTCGCTCCTGCTTATGAATACTTTCATAGACGCTTAGTGGTTGAATGCGCAAAGTGTTTCCGCGCCGCAGAACGTTCGGGTATTAAGAAATCTGTGTGTTTTAATTCTTACTTTGCTTATTTTGATAGAAGATATCCAGAAATGGAGCTCGCTAAGAAACACCCATATATTCGTTGTCGTGTGGAACAGGCAAAGTTATTAAATGAGCAAAAGAAAAAGATGGAAGTTGTCATCTTGGAATTCCCATATATCTTTGGAACAATGCCAGAGAGAATGCCGATTTGGAGAGATGTTTTCTTAGATAGATATGTAAATGGTCATAAATTAATATTCTTCCCTAAAGGAAGTACCTCAATGATCGCGGTTGAACACATCGCTGAAGCCGCATTAGGTGCGATCGAATATGGTAAAGATGGGGAAAGATATCCAATTGGTGATGAAAATAAGTCTTTTGATTTTATGTTAAATACGATGACTGGCGCTTTATTAAAGAAACCAAGAAAGATTATTCACCCAGGAAGATGGGCTTGCACTATCGGTGGCCAAATGGTGGCCAATCAGGAAAAGAAGAAAGGTTTAGAACCAGGCTTAAATTTTAAATTAGTAATGAAAGAAATCATGTCTGGAGATAAATGCTGTATTGAACCTGAAGTCATGGACAAAATAAATGAAGAACTACATATTGGTAGAGGTGGCTTAGAGGAAGCAATTGTTAAGACAATGCACCGCTGCTACAAGGATGGAGAGTTTAAATAATATAAGGCGAGGCTTATTATCAAGTGGTAGCATATTTAATAGCGCTATGATAATATACTTCGGGTCGACCTATGGCGAAATTTAAAGAATTAAATGGAATAAAAGTTAAACGAGTTGGAGGGGGATATTTCTTCTTCAAACGTTTAGGCGACTTTCTAACTGCTTTTATTGCTCTATTATTAATAGGTTGGTTCTTAATTATTATAGCTATTATTGTGGCTATTGGTAGTAAAGGCGCACCAATATATTGTGATAAAAGAATCGGTCAAGGCGGTAAGGAAATCGCTGTTCTAAAGTTTAGAAGTATGTATAAGGATGCTAATGAACATCCAGAGAAATACTTAAATGAAGAACAAATGAAACAATTCCAAGAAGAAAGAAAAGTTGATAACGATCCACGTATCACTAAAGTTGGCAAGTTCATTAGAAAAACATCTATTGATGAGCTTCCACAACTACTCAATATCTTCATCGGAAATATGTCCCTTGTTGGTCCTAGGCCAATTACGAAGTGGGAACTTGAAAAGCATTTCACTGAAGAGCAAAAACAAATCTTCTTATCCGCAAAGCCTGGTTTAACAGGTCATTGGCAAGTATCTGGTAGAAGCAATGTTGAATTCGATAATGGAGAAAGACAACAATTAGAACTTGAATACTTCGCAATTAGAGGACTTGGAACTGATATCAAAATCTTATTTAAAACAGTTCCTGCTGTTCTCAATCATAAAGGCGCAAAATAAAATAGGACAAATGTCCTATTTTTTAAATATCTTGTAATAATGATGAGCCACTCTTTCTGATTCAGGAGGGAGTTTTTTATAATCCCCGTAATCACGATTGAGTAGTTCTTCCGCATCTGATGGAACACGAAGTTGTATTCCATTATATATGTGTGTGGTTTCTTTTATGAAGTAATGTTCCTTACTCATTACTGGTTTATTGTTACTCCAGAAGACAAGAAGATTATCGGTATCCACATCAGCGAATTGTGTCGCAATCTTATCAAACTTACGAAGAAGCTTGTTAATATTCTTATGTTTAACAATTAACGCATAAGGAAGCTTAAGGATATATCTAAGTTTAGAATTGCCTTTAGGAATGCGCTTGCTACCTGCGATGGTAATTTGCTTTTGAAGTCGCACCACTTTCTTAATAAGTTTTGGATTAACAACATAATTATCTAATGGATATAAATCCACGAATGTACCTAATCCATAATCTGGAATATTGTAGTATTCACTACGGAATTCAGTATTGGTAAATCTAGCGATTGGATACACATATTGTGGGTTATTCTTATAATGAATAATTTTGAATGGTAATAATTCTTTTTCGTGCTCTATCGCATAATCGATAAAGGCATCATAATCTTTTCTTGGAACGAAAACGTCGATATCATCATCCCATGGAATAAAACCATCATGACGATAAGCACCGAGTAATGTACCGTACGCTAAAAAATATTTCCATCCGTGTTTATCGAAAATTTCCTTTATTTTTAAAAGGATTTTAAACGACTCTAATTGAACTTCTTCTAATGTTAATTCTTTTTCCATCTTATACCTTATTGAGAATGAATTTTAATTTTAAAATTAAATTGCGGTTTCTTTTTCTATATTTTTTGTTGAACATTAATTTCCATTTGTATTTGAACTTCTTCTTATAATCTCTAATCATAATGAGATCTTGCAAGTTCTCTGGATATATATCTTTTTCAAAGCCTTTTAATAGCTCATCTGCAGTGTGATCTTGGCCGTTTTTTGTATGTAAGACTTTGGAGATATTTTTTCTTGTCCACTTCTTTTTATTTGTGCCAATTTGGTTATCTCCATGTTGTCTATAAAGGATATAACCATTGAAGTCATAAACATAGTTTGCGGAATATATCGCAATCATGAATAACCAATAGTCATGTAAGTTAACATTATTTGGATAATATCTAGAAGCATAGTCGTAGAATTTCTTATCCATCACCATCGTGCATCCAGTAGCGATATTCTCGAATAAATATGTTTGTTTATTTGTTTTAGTTATGACCGTTTCATCTTCTTGCATGCCAATCTTTTCTAACTTCTCATTTGTGACAATAAGGTTAGATGAATATAAGCAACCATGCTTAGTTTCGCCTTGTTCTTTAATCTTATTAATTCCAGAGATTAATTTGTTAGGTAACCAGAAGTCGTCTTGGTCCGCAAATGCGACATAATCAAATTTCTTTTCTTTCACTGAGAAGAATAAATCCAAAAAGTTATAAGTGAATTTCTTATTTTCTTTATTTATGTAATAGGAAAAGTTTTTATGTTTTTCACTATATTCTTTTAGAATATCTTGAGTTCCGTCGGTGGAACAGTCATCAGAACAAGCAATTTCAATTTCCACACCCTCTTGTGCGAAGATGCTATCAATTTGTTCTCTTAAGTATTTTTCACCATTATATGTCGCTAGTAAAACTAAACACTTTTCCATACTTACTTTTATATTATTCGTCCATTAAACAACTTTCTATGTTTCCTGTTACTTGATTGATAAAGCAAGGATCGCATTTTTCTTCCGCTTTTTCATAATCTAAATATCTACTCATCGCATAGATAATAAGGATGATAATCGCTGAGTTAGATGATAAGAATGAAGGATTAAAGAATGGACGAGCTAACCAAATTAATAAATTAACAATGATTAAAACCCTAACATTTGAATCCTTTATCTTCACTAAAGAGTATCTACATGAAACATACATTACTGGAGCAATCACTAATAAGAAGCCAGCCACACCAAATTGATATAAGAAGGAGAGATATTCTAATTCATAAGAGTATTTCGCGGTGCTATTTCTAATAAATTCTTTGACATAAGAACCCGCACCATGCCCATATATTGGTGAAGCTTTAAAGCCATTCCATAAATATTCAAATTGGATGTTTCTAATTTGATCTGATTCTGCAGTGCTTTCACCACTGAAACGAGAAATAATCGCGTTTATTAAGTTGAGTTTTTTGTTCGTTAAAAGCACTACCGTTAATCCAACGATAATAGCGGAGCCAATAATGATTTTAAGCCAATCTTTCTTACCTTGTTTATGTCTTTCACGGAGAAGAACTATTACATAGGTTGCTAATAAAATGCCGTATTCTGCTATTGCGACGCGGGAATAAACGATAAATGTATATAACGCCATCACGAGGATAAGAACAATCTTTTTCCATAACTTAACATGAGAGAATAAATAGAAAGCAAACCAGACAAGTGGGATGTGGTCGTTTGAAGACATCACACGATAGAAAACAAATGGTCCGATCACAATCTTCATAGAAGTTAATTCAGAGCCAAATATTTGTTTGAACAATGGATAAACTCGACCCATCTTAATGAGCTCAAGTGATAAGAAGGCACAAGTGAAAAACTTAATAACAATAATACCAATTGATACTATGCCGAGTATCTTGCTGACATCCTTAATGGAAATAATGCCCATCTTTGGTAGTTCAAATGTTAGCCAAAGAATGAGTATTATTGAAAAATAGTTTTTAAGGAATGACAACACCATATCCCTATATCCACCAATGAACGAAAGTCCTGCCCATCCTAATAAGAAGATTAAAACTCCGCCTAAAATAATCGTTGCTTGATCAAAGAAAAATTTGCGATTATAAACGGCGAGTAAAAGTATGAGAACCACACTAAAAGCTGTTTTAATTGGTAAAGAAATAAATGTTCCCGAAGGAAGGATGAATGAGAGGATGAGTAGATAGAAGAACGCTCTGATTACCTTTTTCATGTCTTATGTTATTTTACTCTCCCACATATAAAATGCACATTCTTTTTATGGAAGCAATATTTCTAACGAGATATTGAAAACCATAAAATAGTTTGTTTATCAAAAGTTGCTTTTAATATATCCCCATTATTATATAATGTTAATGTTTATCCACTTAATTTAATTTATAATTAACGACAAAAACATTAAAAATTATTAAAAATTCATGGAACAAACCGTCAGCAAAAAGCCTTCATTAGCGAGGAATACGATATTCTATCTAATCTTTAGCGTATTAAATGCGCTATTCCCGTTTTTGATGTCCCTTTATGTGGCAAGAATTTTACAAAGCGATTCCATCGGAACTGTATCTTACGCGCTTAACATAGTTACTTATTTTTCAATTTTCGCTTTTGTTGGTATACCAACATATGGCATGAGAGAAGTTGCAAAATGTAAAGATGACAAAGAAGCGCTCAATAAATTATTCAGCGAATTATTTATTATTAACACAATTACAACCACTATTGCTCTTGGACTTTATATTGGACTCGTTTTTATCGTTCCAAATTTTCATGGAGAGCACTTAGAATTGTACCTTTTCTGCGCCATCCTTATCGCTTTAAATTATTTCAATGTGTCATGGCTATATGAAGGGTTTGAGAAGTTTGGTTTAAATGCCATTATTAACATCATTACAAAACTTATCGCTTTTGTGTGTTTAGTCTTATTTGTTAAAAGCGAAGAACATCAAATCATATATGCAATATTATCTGTTGTGGGATTATCTGGATACTATTTAGTGTCATTCTTTTTCTTCCCAAAATTCGCTAGATTTACTTTTAAAGGATTAACATTCAATAGACACTTAAAACCAATTATTTTCCTAGTGGTCGTTAACTTAGCAATTGAGATTTATTCCTTATTAGATATCACTATGATCGGTGCGATTATGACTGATAGTAAATCACCAGTCACATATTATAAATATGCTCACCAAATTCAAAAGACACTACTTATGGTGGTCAATGCTTTAACAATGGTTATTGTTCCACGATTATCCAAGCTATATAAAGAAGAAAAATATGAAGAATATAACGCTTTGATTTATAGAACATTAACCATGATTCTCATTCTTTCTATACCTATGGTTATCGGTATTATATTTACTTCTGATCAATTAGTGGTTTGGATATATGGAGATGAATATATCGCTTGTAGCAATATCTTAAAGATATTATGCGCAAATATTGTTATATCTCCGATTGGATATCTACTAGGATCTAGAGTTTGTTTGACTGCCGTTAAAGAAAAGTTTATGCCTATCGCTGTTGGCGCAGGTGCTTTAGTGAACATCGGATTAAACGTTTTATTCATTCATTTATTGGGCGCAGAAGGCGCTGCTATCGCATCTGTTTGTAGTGAAGTATGCGTATTAGTGGTATACCTTATCTTCTCTCATAAATACTTTAAACTAAAGTGGAGATGGATTAATTTATTAAAAGTTTTAATTAGCCTTGTGGTTATGACTGGTTATTTATTAGTTATTTATTTATTTGTTTCTCACCCAGTTCTAAAGATAATTTTAGAAATTGTGGGAGCGATTATTATCTATTTCTCTGTATTAGTGATTATTAGAGAGGATATGCTATTCTCCTCATTTAAGAAGATATTCCATATTAAATCCAAAGAAGAGGTCAAAGCGGATGAATAAGGAAAGGGTTTTAACTTATCTAAATTATTTGCTCATCCTTTTATGCGGACTTGGGGCGTTTTATCTTGCCACAAATGTCGTTTTATTCTCCTCTCATCCAGGTGATAACTTTAAGCTTTGGCAAACATTAATTATCGTTCCTATTGTTCTAGGTTTATTTGCGGCATTAATAATCATTAATATCAAACGCAAATTATATAAACCAAATTATGTGATTATTGGATTATTATCACTATTATTTATAGTGAATCTAATATCTATTTTGGCTTATGAAAACTCCACTCCATATGCATTTACAAGTGCTAATGGGGAATTTAATTATTTCCTTGAAGTTGCCTTTAACGCTGAACAAAGAGTGACCTACATATTCTCGTTCTTAGGAGTGATGTTAGGTTCCTTGTTACTGCTTGACATCATCCATCAAGTTTGTGATTTAAAAACTGTTATCAAATGTGTATGTTTTATTGTCTTAGTTTTTGCTTTAGTAGCGATTATCTATGGCTATGTTAAATTTGGTAAAGATCGTTATTTCTTATTATATAAGAACTTAACTCATGGGGAGCTTTATCACGCATCTATTTCATCCTTCTTTGAAACAAAAAATGAATACGCAGTGGTATTATTTATTGCTTTATTATCGGGATTATATCTCCACCATTATTATCGCAAATGGTTCTACTTAATTGCGAGCTTATATGCCTTTATCAATATTGTCCATACATTAAGTAAGCAAATGATACTTTTAGGTGCGGTTGTTCTTATTGCTTATCTAATATGTATTTTCTTCACCACATATCATAAGCATAAAAAGTTAAACATTATCACTATCTCCATTGTGGGTGGATTATTTGTGGGCTTATTAGTTGCCTGGTTTGTCTATTTAGGCGCAGCGCATAAATTACAAGCTTTTATGGAAAACATCTATTACACAAAGGGTTCAGATACCATGCAAACCAGATTCTTTATTTGGAATAAGGTTATGGTCATACTTAATATGAATAATTGGGGCAGAGGTATCGGACATATCTTATTCGGTAATATACTTCATGAAATGAATTTAATGGATGTTACCTCTGGCGAAGCCACTGCAAGATATAGCGCACATAATGCTTATTTGCAATACATTGGTGAAGGAGGCATTTTGCTTCTTCTTGCCGAATTAATGGTTTTAGGATGGTCTATCTATTTTGGAATTAGATACTTTAAACAAGATAAAGAACAATCCGTTTTAAGTTTGGTGGTTATCACTGGCTATATGTTAGTGATGATTATCGAAAGCGCTTCTATCGGTATTGCCTTTACACTAGATTATTCGATCATCACATTGATGAGTGTGGTTCCTCTTATCGAGCTCGGGAGAAAAAATAATAAAATATTTTTAGGTAAGAAAACTGTATAGATTTTTTAAATAATAATTATATTATGTAAAAGGGAAGTAAATTAATATGTTCACATTTCATAAAACAGACATCGAAGGTGTTTACATCATTGAACCAAAAGTGTTCGGAGACGAACGTGGTTACTTTATGGAAACATATAATGAAAAAGACTTTAAGGAAGCGGGTTTAGATTATTGTTTTGTTCAAGATAATCAATCCAAATCGCATAAAGGTGTTTTAAGAGGACTTCACTACCAAAGAAACCATCCGCAAGCCAAACTTGTGAGAGTCATTCAAGGTGAAGTGTTTGATGTCGCTGTTGATTTAAGAAAGAATTCTCCAACCTATGGAAAATGGGTGGGCGTAGTCTTATCTAGTGAAAATAAAAAGATGTTTATGATTCCGCGTGGTTTCGCACACGGTTTTGTTGTATTAAGTGAAACCGCAGAATTTGTTTATAAATGTGATGATATTTATCATCCAGAAGATGAAGGTGGCATTATGTGGAACGATCCTGATGTTGGTGTGATTTGGCCATACAATGAAGAACCTTCACTTAGTGAAAAGGATACAAAACATCCTTTATTAAGAGATAGTAAAATTTCATTTTAAATATGGATAAAAACGCAAAAATTATCGTTACTGGTGTAAAGGGGCAACTCGGTTATGACTGTCTTCGTCGATTAAACGAAGAAGGTTTTACTAATGTCCTCGGCATTGATATTGAAGATTTAGATATCACTGATGAAAAAGCCGTTAACGAATTAATTTTAAAAGAGAAACCAGTTGTTTTTATTCATAACGCCGCTTGGACTGCAGTTGATGAAGCGGAACAAAATGAAGAATTAGTTTATAAGGTCAATGCTTTAGGACCAAAATATATCGCGGAAGCTTGTAAAAAAATCGACGCGAAAATGATTTATATTTCCACAGACTATGTTTTTAATGGAAAAGGAGAAAACTTCTTTGAAGTTAATGATAAGAAAGATGGTTTATCAGTTTATGGTAAAACCAAATCACAAGGTGAAGACTTTGTTAGAAACATTTTAATTAAAAATTTCATCGTCCGCATTTCTTGGGTCTTTGGTATTAATGGGAATAACTTTATTAAGACGATGTTAAAACTCGCTGATAGCGGGAAAACAGAACTTAATATTGTCTCAGATCAAATCGGTTCCCCTACTTACACATATGACTTAGCAAAGTTACTTGTGGAAATGATGCAAACAGAAAAATATGGCGTTTATCACGCTACTAACGAAGGAACATGTTCTTGGGCGGAATTTGCTTCCTATATATTTGAAAAAGCGCATAGAAATGTGAAGATCAATCCTATCACCACTAGCGAATATAAAAAGTTAGTGCCTTCTCAAGCTGATCGCCCACTCAATAGTAGAATGAGCAAAGCATCTTTAGATAAAGCGGGATTTTCTCATTTACCATCTTGGAAGGATGCTGTGGATAGATATTTAAAAGAATTGGAGAAATAGTTATGGCAAAATTCTTAGTTACTGGAGGTGCCGGGTTTATCGGTGGCAACTTCCTACATATCATGGTTAATCGTTATCCAAATGACCAATATGTGTGCATTGACGCACTTACATATGCGGGTAATATGGAAACACTCGAACCAATTATGAATAAATCAAACTTTAAGTTTGTTCATGAGGACATCACTAACCGTGAAGCGGTTTATAAATTATTTGAAGAAGAACACTTCGATTATGTTATTAACTTTGCCGCGGAAAGCCATGTCGATAGAAGTATTGAAAATCCAGAAGTCTTTTTAAAGACAAATATTTTAGGCACTCAAGTATTAATGGATGCTTGCCGTAAATATGGCATTAAAAGATATCATCAAGTTTCTACAGACGAAGTCTATGGTGATTTACCTCTTGATAGACCAGACTTATTCTTCCACGAAGATACACCAATTCATACTTCTAGCCCATATAGCGCTTCTAAAGCAAGTGCGGACTTATTAGTTCTTGCTTACCATAGAACATTTGGATTACCAGTTACTATTTCTAGATGCTCCAATAACTATGGTCCATATCACTTCCCAGAAAAACTCATTCCATTAATGATTCAAAAAGCATTAAGAAATGAAAAGTTACCAGTTTATGGTAATGGTTTAAATGTTAGAGACTGGTTATACGTTGGTGACCACTGCAACGCGATTGATTTAGTGGTTAGAAATGGAAGAGACGGTGAAGTCTATAATATCGGTGGTCATAACGAAAAGACCAATTTAGAAGTTGTTAAAACAATTCTTAAAGCATTAGGCAAACCTGAATCATTGATTGAATACGTTAAAGATAGACCAGGTCATGACCTTAGATATGCGATGGATCCCACAAAGATTGAAACCGAATTAGGTTGGAAACCAGAACATAATTTCGATACTGGTATACAAGCTACGATTAAATGGAATTTAGAAAACCAAGAATGGTTAGCCCATGTCGAATCAGGGGAATACCAAAACTGGATGAACCGCCACTACTAATATGATTGATATAGATATTGTTTGTCCGATTTATAAAGAAAGCGCCTCACTAGAGAGCTTAGTGAATTCTTTTGCTACACAAAAAGGGGTCAATATCAAAAAGATTATCTTCCCTGTGACTTTGTCACACACTGAAGAAGATGATGTCATTAAAGATATTATTAACCGTTACAACATCATTTCTTTCGAACTTGAAAAAGAACAATTTTCTCATTCATTAACTAGAGAAAAAGCGATTAAAGATTATTGCACTTGTAGATGTGTGGTAATGATATCTCAAGATATCAAATTAACTAATGAAGATGTTTTCTATAACTTAGTAAAAAGCATCGATGAAAAAGAAACTGTTTATAATTTTGCTAGGCAAATATGTACGAATAAGAGTATTGAAAAATATATTAGAGCCAAGAACTATCCAGCGGAGTCTTACTATGTCACAAATGATGATGTCGAGAAAATGAAGTTTATGGCTTATTTTGCTAGTGATGCATGTAGCGCTTATGACCGCGATACTTTTATGAAACTCGGTGGTTATGGCGGTTATGACCTCATGATGAGTGAAGATGCTTTATATAGTAAAATCGTTTTAGACGCTGGTTATAAAAAGAAATATTGTGCGGATGCTGTTGTCGAACACTCCCATAAATATACATTGAAACAACTATACAAAAGATACTATGATACAGGTGTATTCCAAAGTCAGGTTACATTCTTTAAGGATGTAAAGATGGAAGGTTCAGGAATGAAACTCGCCATGTATGTGCTTAAACAAGCACTTAAAAACTTCGATATTCCTGTGTTATTTAGATGGTTCCCAGATATGTCTGCAAGATATCTCGGAATTAAAAAAGGCAAGAAAGTAGGTAGCAAACAATGAAAGGTATCATCTTAGCAGGTGGATCTGGCACAAGACTTTATCCACTAACATTAGTTACTTCCAAACAACTATTACCAATTTATGATAAACCGATGATTTATTATCCTTTGAGTACACTTATGCTCGCTGGGATTAGAGATATTCTTATCATCTCCACTCCTTTGGACACTCCAAGATTTAAAGCGTTGTTAGGAGATGGCAAAAAGTTTGGTATCAACTTATCTTATGCTGTTCAAGAAGCACCTAACGGACTCGCTGAAGCATTCATCATCGGTAAAGACTTTATCGGTAATGATACTGCTTGCTTAGTTTTAGGAGATAACATCTTCTACGGCAATGGATTTAAAAAAGCTCTCGCAGAAGCTGTTTATAACGCTGATATGGGTTATGCCACAGTATTTGGTTACTATGTCAACGATCCAGAGAGATTTGGTGTTGTGCAATTTAATTCTGAACATAGAGTCCTTTCTATTAAAGAAAAACCAAAATTCCCACAATCAAACTACGCAGTAGTTGGTTTATATTTCTATCCTCGCGGTGTCGCTGAAGAAGCAAGTAAAATTAAACCTTCTAGAAGAGGGGAATTAGAAATCACCGCTTTAAATAATTTATATTTAAGAAAGAAGAAATTAGAACTCATCTTATTCGGACGTGGCTTCACATGGTTAGATACAGGTACACACGAATCTTTAGCGGACGCTACCAACTTTGTTAAGTCCATTGAAGAACACCAAGGTTTAAAGGTTTCTTGTATTGAAGAAATCGCTTACCGTAATGGTTGGATTAGCCGTGACCAATTAGTGGAAATCGGTGAGAAAATGGGCAAGAACGAATACGGCAAACATTTATTAAATGTTGCGGAAGGTAAAATTATTTAATGAGAAAAAGAATTGGCATTATCGGTGCGGGCAATATGGGCAGTATCTTAGCTGTCAAATTTTCTGCTAACAACGATGTAACCTTATATACCAACATGGAAAAAGACCTTCCTTTATATAAAAAGGATATGCAGGTCTATTTAGAAGATAACGATTCTTATTATTCCGGAAATATCAAAGAGATCACCGCTGATTTAAAACTATTAGTGGACTCCTCTGATTATATTTTTATTACTTTCCCATCATTTTTATTCGGAATGCTTTCTAAAGAACTCGTACCACTACTTCATGAAGGACAACATTTAATCTTTGTTCCTGGAAGCGGCGCAGCAGAATTATATTTTAAAGACGCTTTAAAGAAAGGTGTTACTATTACAGGTTTGCAAAGAGTTCATTCTGTCGCTCGTATTATTAAAATGGGCGAACTAACAAAAGAAACCGGTGTCCGTGGATCATTAAGAGTGGCTTCTATTCCCGCTGCTTATAACAGCGTAATAGCGCCATTAATATCTGAATTATATGGATTACCAGTAGAACAATTAGATAATTATCTAAATATCACACTTATCAATAGTAATCCCATTCTTCATACATCTCGTTTATATTCCATTTTTAAGGACTTTCCAGATAAGGTAAAAGAATATGATTCTCTTCCGCTTTTCTATGAAAACTGGGATATGGATTCTGCGACTATTTTAGTGAAGATGGATAACGAATTATTTAAGATCTTTGATAAGTTAGAAAAAAACGGATTGCCAGTTAAACAAATTAAACCAATTTTGGAACATTACGAGAGCAAAGATGAAGAAGGACTAAAGAATAAGATTTCTTCAATTAAATCATTCAAAGGATTAGCCACTCCTAGTGTAAAACTAGAGAACGGTAAATATATCCCAGACTTTAATTCGAGATATTTCACCGCTGACTTCCCATATGGATTAGAAATACTATTAAGTATTGCTAGATTACTAAATACTGAACATCCAACGATGGATGAAGTTGATGGCTGGTATCGTAGAGTAAGTCATAATCCAGATAAAGGATTTAACTTAAAAGATATAGGTATTAATTCCGAAAAAGAATTCTTGGAAATTTACAAATAAAAAGGACCATTTTGAAGTCCTTTTTTATTTTAAGTATTCGTTAAGCGCTTCAATTAAAGCGTTGTTATCATTTTCATCTCTAATCGCTAAGCGGATGAAATTCTTTTTGTGGAAGTAATTCTTCGTGGACAAATCTTTAATTAAGATATGTTTTTCATCAAGGAGTTTCGCCGCTAAATCGATGGAATTATTTTCTTTTAAATCGACGAGAATATAATTAGCTTCGCTATCATAGACTCTGATGGATTTGAGTTTTCTAAGTTCTGTAATAACTCTATTTCTTTCATTAACGATTGCGTCGCATGCTTTTTCGTAATCCTTAGCGAATAATTGATAGATTTGTAAATAATATTCACCAAAGGAATTGATATTCCAAATTTGCATATCATCTCTTAAAGCTTTAATTAAGTCCTTGTCAGATGAGGCTAATAAACCAAGTCTAATACCGGGAACGCCATATGATTTAGAGATGGATTTTATGACGATAACATTTGGATTTTCGCTAATGAATTGATCATCGAGTAATGTGAATCTTCTCTTGCCATCTGCGAAGTCGACAAACGATTCGTCAATGATAAGTTTATGTCCCGCTTCTTTAGCAACACTTGCTAAAGCGAGAACTTGTTCTTTATCTAACATGAAACCGCTTGGGTTATCTGGATTGATAACCGCGGTATAGTCACATTCTCTAATGGCTATTTTAATAGTTTCAACATCCATCTTGTAATCAATTTTAGAGTTATCAATTTCATGAATTACACAGTTTTTGAAACATCTCACATATTCGTTAAACGCTGGCAAGTTGACAGCAATTGTGCCTCTAGCAATATGGCCTAAAGCATTAATTAGTTCCGCAGCACCATTACCGACTAAGATATGTTCTTTATCAACACCGAACAATCTTTCAGCGTTCATATTTTGCACATTTTCACCAGATGGATATTGGGTCAAAAGAATCGGGAATTCATTTTGCATTTTTTCCACTAATCTCTTTGGTGGGAAATATGGATTGACTAAGTAGCAAAAATCTTTAACTTTTGTATATCTCCAGAATCCACCGAAAGCAGCGGTAATAAAGTTATATTTTTCGATACCCTTTGTAAATAAAGCAGTGGCAATAGATAAGTCTTGTGCGTCATCAATTTCATACCAATCGATATCTCTCATATAGAAAGCTTTCACTGGGAAATCTTTTAGCATGCATAAAACCTTTAAGGTGGTTTCATAATATGAATTCATGCCATAGGCTTTCATGTAAGCTTCTAAGAATGGGATATAGATATCTCTAACAAATGAAGCAGAGAACTTATAGATGTTAACGGTTTTATAATATCTATCAAGCTTGCTATTATCCATGTCCTTCTTTTCAATAAAGGAAGTGATGTTATGCTCATCATCCGCTTCGACAACTGTGCCATCCATCCAGGATTCATATTTAGCAACTGCAGCTATATTTTGGTGCTTGTATTCCACCATTTTCTTAATTAAATCTGGTTCATAGATAACATCGCTTTCCATAAGGATGGTGTCATCTTTAATAAGTTCATCTTTAGCTAAATAGAAAGAGTAAATGTTATTGGTTGTGGCATAATCTTTATTTTCAATAAAGACAAAGTCCATTTCACCTTTATGGTTTTCTAAAATATATTTCTTTAGGTTTTCACCTTTATATCCGATAACAATAATAAAACGATTGATACCCGCAATCTTTAAAGATTCAATCGCGCGATCAATAAGTTTTTTACCCGCAACTGGAACCATACATTTGGTGTTGTTTTGAGTGTATTTGGCTAATCTTTTGCCCATTCCGGCAGCTAACATTAAGGCTTGCATAACTCTTACCTCTATTCGTATGTAATTTTATATATGTGTATGCTCATAAGCAATAAAAAATCTTGCCGAAATATCGACAAGAATTTTTAGTTAATTATTTTATAAGTTAGGCTTTGAATAAGCTGTGTAAGTTGCAGTATGCGAAAGCGGCAACAACTTTTTCACCGTCTAATAAAGCAAATTCTGCGCGAGGAGCATCCCCTGGTTTTAGCTCTTTTCTTTGGTTGCCTTTATCTGTTTGTAGGGCAATCCATTCAATGTAATGAACATCTAACATTGGGTGGGCCACTTCACCTACTTCAACGACGACATGATTTCCATTTACTTTAATAACTGGTACATGTTTTTCGTGCGCACCATCAGAGGTGTTTGGAACGACTTCCACCATCGCTTCACCACAGCATATTGTAGGACAATTGTCCATGTCGTTAACCATCGCGACAATTTTGCCACATTTTTCACATCTTAAGAATTTCATATTTATTCCCCCTATTGAGTACTTAGCTCACTTTTAGAAAAGCACATTTTAATAATTTATTCAAGGTTAACGCTTTTATTTAAGAATTACTTTATAAGCTTCTACCAGTTTGTCTAATGACATTGATGCAT
>JAEDDA010000011.1 GCA_016298185.1 Bacilli bacterium
CCAAATGTCATTTGTGTTAAGTCATTTGTACCAAATGAGAAGAATTCAGCTTCTTGAGCAATTTCATCTGCTAATAAAGCAGCACGTGGAATTTCAATCATTGTACCGATGTGGTATTTGAGATTGACACCAGCTTCTTTAATGACTTCGTCAGCTGTCTTGCAAACGATAGCCTTAACATGTCTTAATTCCTTAACTTCTAAGGTGAGAGGAATCATGATTTCTGGTTCAATATGTAAACCGCGTCTTGCATTAACAGCAATAGCTGCTTTGATAATAGCGCGTGTTTGCATTTCGCCAATTTCTGGATAAGAAACGTCCAAACGGCATCCACGGTGACCCATCATTGGGTTGAATTCATGTAAGTCTTCAATTCTCTTATGGATGTATGCGACTGAATGACCTGTAGCTTTGCTAAGTTCTTCAATCTTATCTTCTTCTTGAGGTAAGAATTCGTGTAGTGGTGGGTCTAATAAACGAATGTTAACATTGAGATCACCCATTTCTTCGAATAAACCTTCAAAGTCTTTTTGTTGTAATGGTTCGATTTCTGCTAAAGCAGCTTTTCTTTCTTCGACGTTGTCAGCTAAGATCATCTTTCTGAAATGGAAGATCTTATCTTTATCGAAGAACATATGTTCTGTACGGCAGAGACCAATACCTTGAGCACCAAAGAGTTTTGCTTGGTGAGCATCTCTTGGAGTATCAGCATTAGCACGGACTTTTAATTGGCGAGCTTCGTCAACCCAAGCCATTAAACGACCAAAGTTACCACTGGAGAGGTCTGGTGCGACTTTCTTGATATCGCCAACATAGACATTACCTGTGGAACCATCTAATGATAATGTGTCGTTAACACCGTAAACTTTACCATTAATGGTAAGTGTTTCTTTTTCTTCATCGATTAATGCGGCCGCACAACCTGTGATACAGCATTTACCCATACCACGTGCAACGACTGCAGCGTGTGATGTCATACCACCGCGCATTGTGAGAATACCTTCGGAAGCAATCATACCGATTAAGTCTTCTGGAGATGTTTCAGCACGGACTAAGACAACTTTTTCACCAGCTTTATGTCTTCTTTCAGCATCTTCTGCTGTGAAGGCTAATTTACCTGTTCCAGCACCTGGACCAGCTGGGTTACCTTGAGCGATTAAACGATCTTTAGCAGAGGCTAAATCGTCTCTATCAAAGTTTGGTAATAATAATTTATCGAAGGAAACTGGATCAATTCTTAAGACGGCTTCTTCTTTTGTGATTAATCCTTCATCGACCATGTCACATGCCATCTTTAAGGCAGCGGCTGGTGTTCTCTTACCACTTCTTGTTTGTAAGAAGTAGAGTTTTCCTTCTTCAACTGTGAATTCCATATCTTGCATATCACGATAGTGGAGTTCCATGTTTTTGATTGTTTTGACGAATTGGTCATAAACATCAGGCATTCTTCTCTTTAATTCATCAATGTGTAATGGTGTACGAATACCTGCGACGACGTCTTCACCTTGTGCGTTTGGTAAATATTCAGCAGAGATGACTTTTTCACCTGTAGCAGCGTTACGTGAGAACGCAACACCTGTACCAGATGTTTCACCTTTGTTACCAAAGGCCATGGATTGAACGTTAACTGCGGTACCCCATTCATATGGAATGGAATATTGCATACGATAAATGTTAGCACGTGGGTTGTCCCAGCTTCTAAAGACTGCGGCAACAGCTTCCATTAATTGAACTTTCGGATCAGTTGGGAATTCTTCACCAAAGGTGTTTTTGTAATATTCTTTATAGCGTTTAACTAAATCCCTTAATTGATCAACTGTGACTTCTGTATCGAGTTTGTAACCGTTTTCTTCTTTGATCTTTTCAAGCATCTTGTCCATAGCATCTCTTGGATGACCTTTGGCGATGTTTGTGAACATAAGAATGAAACGACGATAAGAGTCCATAGCGAATCTTTCGTTGCCTGTTTCTTTTGCAAGAGCAGCGGCAGTTGTTTCGTTTAAACCTAAATTTAAGATTGTATCCATCATACCTGGCATACTAACGCGTGCACCAGAACGGACGGAAACTAATAGTGGGTTGTGTGCACCACCAAATGTTTTTCCTGTTTGTTTTTCAACGCGTTCAATAGCGTCAAAAATTTGTTTTTGGACAAATTCTGGGATGACTTTTCCACTTTGATAATAGAGTGTGCAAGCTTCGGTTGAAATTGTAAAACCTTCTGGAACTGGGACACCAATATGTGTCATTTCAGCTAAGCCAGCACCTTTACCACCTAAGATTTCCTTGCCTAAGCCATAAGCTTCATCAAAGGGGTAAACGTATCTTTTTTGTTCAGCCATATATTTCCTCCTAATAGGCATATTGTGCTTGCGCATTTTAAATTAGCGCTTACACCAGCGCTTATATCGTATCACACGTAAAGAGTCTTTTGTTATATTTTTCATAAAAAAATGAAATGTTGTAATATATAAGCGGTGGAGGCCTGGTATGAAAATGAATCCATTAGTCTTAACTCTAGATTTCGGTACACAATCATTAAGAACCGCTCTCATTGATAACACCGGAACCATTAAAGAAATAGTAAAAGCTCATTATGAACCTGCATATTTTTCTAAAGAAAAAGGATATGCGGAACAAGAACCTGATTTTTATTGGAATTTAGCTATTAAATGTTTAAAAGAATTAGCAGAAAAAGCTAAAACAATGCTTGGTAGTATTGTAGGATGTACAATCACAACATTCAGAGATACATCTGTTCAATTAGATAAGAATTTAAAGCCATTAAGACCATGTATTTTGTGGTTGGATCAAAGAATGGCTCAAGCAAAGGAAAAATTACCTTTCTTGCACCGTTTTGCTTTTAGACTTGTCGGTATGACCAACACAATCGAACTTAATAGAAGAAGAACTATTGCTCACTGGTTAAAAGAAAACGAAAAAGAAACTTGGGATAAAACTTTCAAATACGTTAACATTTCAACATATTTAACTTACTTATTAACTGGTAATTTGGTTGATAGTGCTGCTTCAGTTACCGGACACTACCCAATTTATTTTAAAAAGAGAAAATGGTATAAAGAAGGCGCTTTAAAAGGTAGAATTTTTGGTATTCCTAATAGAATGCTTCCAGAACTTAAACAGCCAGGTGAATGCCTTGGCCAAATTAAAGATGAGATTGCAGATGAATGTGGATTACCACGCGGAATCAAAGTATACGCAACTGGATCTGATAAGGCTTGTGAGACGGTTGGTCTTGGTGCTTTATCTAAAGATGTTGGTGCTATTTCTTATGGAACTGCATCCACAATTGAAGTATCTAATCAAAAATATCATGAACCTGAAAAGTTCTTACCTGCTTATCCAGCCGCAGTTCCAAATTGGTACAACATGGATGTCCAAATCTATCGTGGCTATTGGATGCTAACTTGGTTTAGTAGAGAGTTTGCTCATGAATTAGTAAATGAGGCCAAGATCCAAGAAATGGCAGTTGAAGAAATATTAAATAGCAAATTATGGACAATCCCACCAGGAAGTGATGGACTTGTCCTACAACCATATTGGGGACCAGGACTTTCTAGACCTTTAGCAAAAGGTGCAATCATTGGTTTCTCTGATGTTCACACTATGGAGCATTTATATCGTGCAATTATTGAAGGTATTGCTTATGCATTACGTGAAGGCTTGGAGAGTATTGAAAAATCTCAAAAACACAAAGTTAAAAGATTGATGATTTCCGGTGGCGGATCACAAAGTGATGTTATTTGCCAAATTACATCAGATGTTTTCGGACTCCCTGTTTCTAGAGTTCAAACGTTCGAAACTACATCTTTAGGTGCTGCAATTGCTACATTTGTAGCAGTTGGTGTTTATTCTTCTGTTGAAGAAGCAATGTCTAAGATGAGTAGAATTTCTTCTACGTTCCAACCAAATCAGGTTGCTCATAAGCAATATAACTATTTATATAGAAAAGTTTATTTAAAGATGTTTCCACAACTTAAAGATGTCTATAAAGACATTAAGAAATTTGATAAGAAAGAATTTTAATATGAAAAATTTTATTTTTATATCTCCACATTTTCCTGATTCTTTTTATCGTTTTGTTGTCGCTTTAAAGAAAAATGGTTTTCGTGTCCTTGGAATTGGGGACGATCCTTATGAGAATCTTAGACCAGAACTTAAGGAAGCTTTGACTGAATACTATGTTTGCTACAACATGGATAATTTTGATAACGAAGTTAAAGCAGTTAAATATTTTGAAGATAAGTATGGCCACATTGATTACTTAGAAAGCAACAATGAATATTGGCTCGATAAAGATGCTAAGTTAAGAGAAATGTTTGGTATTATTACTGGGCCGATAGGCGAAGAAATAGATTTCTATAATCATAAATCTTTAATGAAACTTGGTTATTTGAAGGCAGGCGCGAAAGTAGCTAAATATATTCTTGTTTCGGACCGTGAAAGCTTAGAAAAGTTTATTGAAGAAGTAGATTATCCAGTGTTCATTAAGCCCGATCATGGCGTTGGTGCTGATGGTACATACAAGATTGAAAAACCCGCAGATATTGACTATTTTTTCGAAAATTACGACAAAAAAGTGTCATATATTTGTGAACAATTCATCTCTGGAAACATCATTTCCTTTGATGGAATTTGTAATTCAAAATCTGAAGTCGTTTTCTGCGCTTCTAACTTCTTTCCACCTTCAATAGCAGATATGGTTCATGATAAAAAGGATCTTTTCTATTTTTCATATCCTTATCCTCCAAAAGATTTAGAAGAAATTGGCAGAAAAGTTGTTAAAGCTTTTGGCGTTAAGCAAAGATTCTTCCACTTAGAGTTCTTTAGACTTACAAAACCTGCAAAAGGATTGGGTGAAATAGGGGATATTGTACCATTAGAAACAAACATGAGACCTGCAGGTGGATATACACCAGACTTAATCAATTTCGCGAATTCAAATAATGTTTATCAAATCTATGCTGACGTTATGGCTTTTGATGAAAATAGACAGAAAGATGAGTTTGAGCATTATTATGCTCCAGTCGCATCAAGAAGAGATGAATTCACATATTTGCATAGTGATCTAGAAATATTGGATAAATACAAAAACCACATTTGTCATCATGGCAGATACGCACCAGTTTTCTCTGGAGCAATGGGCGATAGATTCTTCATGGCTAAGTTTAAAACTATGGAAGAAGTTGAAGAGTTTAGACAATACACGGAGGCTCGTGCTTAATGGATGAAGTTAAGAAAAGAAGAAAACGCCGCCATAGAAGATTAACTGGCGAAGATATCGATATGTTTCACGAAAAAGAACATGACAATCGAAAGAAAGAATATGTTCCAATATGTGATAGACATATAGATGGAGCTTAATTCTCATAAAATAAACATTTGTTTACAAGTGTAACAAAAAACATAAATTTAATAGAAATATGATCTCATTTTAAGGAAGATAAAAACATAAAGGAGTATTACTCATGGAAAAGTTTAAAATTTTTACAGATTCATGTAGCGATTTAAGTACAGAAGTACGTAAACAATATGGCATTGAATATGTTCATATGGGCATTGTCGTTGATGGTGTAGAAAAACGCGCTGATTTAGACTGGGTTGATTACACACCAGAAGAATTCTATGGATGGTTAAAAGCGGGAAAAACAGTCAAAACAACACAAGTTTCCGTTCCTGAATTTTTGAATTCATTCCGTCCTGTTCTTCAAGAAGGATATGACATTCTTTACATTGCTTGTTCAAGTAAATTATCAGGTTCTATTAACACATGTGAAACATTGGTTATTCAACAATTATTAGAAGAATTCCCAGAACGCCGCATTTATGCGATTGATTCTTTAAATGCAAGTATGGGCGAAGGTTTAATTACTATTGAAGCCGCTAAGTTAAAGGCAGCTGGCAAATCACTTGATGAAATCGTTCGCTGGGTTGAAGAAAACAAATTATGTTTTAACTTCTTCGCAACCGTTGATACATTAACTTATTTAAAGAATGCTGGTCGTATTAAAGGGGCGAAAGCTTTCTTTGGTAATATCATGGGTGTCAAACCAATCTTCATTAGTGACGCACGTGGCAATAACTTTGTTATTAAGAAAGCTAAAGGCACAAAGAATTCTTTAGAAGAATTAATTAATGGCTTAAAAGAAGCTTACATTAAAGAAAAAGGTGCAGATTTATATGTTGGCCATGCTATGGCCCCAGAACGAGCTGAAATGGTTAAAGAAAGATTAAAAGCCGAACTTAATATCGAACCAAAAATTACTGTTATTGGTCCTATCGTTGGAACATCATGTGGTCCAGGCTTAACGGCGGTCTTCTGCTTAGGCAAAGAAGTTACCCGCTACGAAGGTGACGGTAAATAAAATTTAAGGAGCAAATCTGATTGCTCCTTTTTGTTATTTTAATGGTGGTATTTCCACCATTTTCTTTTTATCATAATAAAGTATGAATGGAATTATTATTGTTAACCAAACTATAGGACACAATCAGTATAAGATTGATAGGTTCAAAACTGAGTTCTCAAAGAAAGGTGTTTACCTTGATGTTTTTGTGAATGATGGTACTTTAGCTGAAATCAAAAATAATGAAATCAAGATCAATTTGCATGCAGCAAATTTTGTTTTATATCTTGATAAAGATATTTATCTTGCTAGATTACTTGAAAAAGCTGGTTTTAGACTTTTCAATAAAGCTGATTTTATTAAGCTTTGTGATGACAAAATGTTGACCTTTATCGCTTGTGCCAATGAAGGAATTAGAATGCCTAAGACAATAGCAGGTCCATTAGTTTATACAGACCTTCAAGAATCAAATTACAAGTTTTTAGACTCGATTATTAAGGAAATTGGTCTACCAATGGTCGTTAAGAAAGTTTATGGTTCTCTTGGAGAAGGTGTTTATTTAGTTAACACCAAAGAAGAACTAATTAACTTATATTCTGAAATTGCTCGTAATCCAATAATATTTCAAGAATATGTCAAAACAAGTTTTGGCAAATCCATTAGAGTTCTTATTATTGATGGCAAAGTATTTGGATCTTTTATTAGAAAGAACAAATATGACTTTAGAAGCAATTATGGAGAGGAGGCTAGCAGCAAAATTCTTGAAAATCCTGCAAAATATGAGGGTTTTGCGCAAGAAATTGCTAATAAGTTGCATATTGAGTATGCCGGCATTGACTTGCTTGTATATGAAGATGATGACCCAATTTTATGCGAGATTAATTCGAATGCTTTCTTTGAAGAATTTGAAAAAGTTACTGGTTTAAATGTAGCCGCAGCTTACGCTGATATGATTATTAATAAGGTGAAATAGATGAATAGAAATAAAGCTCGTGATAGTAGACCGTCTAAAGATTATAAAAATCTCAAGCAATTTGTTGTAAAACAACAATGTGAATTACTTGAGTTTTTACTTATGACTTTTAAAGATCAATCACGTAATTCTGTTAAATCATTACTTGGATCCCATAGAGTTAGTATTGATGGAGCTCCAGTGACACAATTTAATTTCAAATTATTCCCTGGAGACACCGTTATTATTTCTAATAGCCCAATTAGAAAGAAAACTCGTTCCAATCTTCCAATAATATATGAAGACAACGACATTATCGTTATAAATAAACCAAGTAAATTACTTTCAGTTCCTTCAGATAACGAGAAGGGATCTACTGCGTTTAGAATGGTTAACGATTATCTTCAACAAAAAGACAAACACAATAGAGCGTTTATCGTTCATAGATTGGATGAAGATACATCTGGCGTTCTAATGTTCGCAAAAAACGATAAAATGGCACGTGCCTTAACCGATGGCGATAATTGGAATAATTTAGTGAAGAAACGCGGTTATTACGCAATCGTTGAAGGTACATTAAAAAACAAAGAAGGAACTATTAGATCTTATCTTAAAAAGAATTCTCAAAACATGATGTATTCTTCAAAGAAGAAAGGCGACGGACAATTAGCAATTACTGACTATAAGGTAATTAAAGAAAACCAAAAATATACATTTGTGGACGTTGATATTAAAACTGGTAGGAAAAATCAAATCCGTGTTCATTTTGGTGACTTGGGCCACTTTATTATTGGCGATGACAAATATGGTGAACCATCAAACCCAATTAAAAGATTAGGTTTACATGCTTATGAATTGGATATCATTCATCCATTTACAGGAAAATCAATGAAATTTAAAGCTCCAATACCATCGGAATTTTCTAATCTTTTTAAATAAAAAGGGTAAACGCTTATACAATAAAACATATGAAAAATAGATACGTTCAATCTCTTATTACCGCTTCTCTTAGCATTGTACCAATGGTGCTAATAATTTGTATATTGTCTTGGACAGGTCTTGCTCCATTAAGTTTTAAAGATGGACATTATTTATTGTTATTAATTGGAATGGTGGTCTTGATTGTTGGATTAGCTATTTTTTCCATTGGTGCCTCTTCTAGTTTGACAAAAGTGGGCGAGTATATGGGATCCTCTTTGTCTAAACAAAAGAACCTTTTTGTTGTAATTTTGTTTTCCTTCGCTTTAGGAACACTGATTACTGTTGCTGAACCAAGTATCATGATTGTAAGTAAACAAGTTCCAACCATTAATTCAGTCATTTTAATTGGTGGAATTGCTGTTGGGGTTGGCACTTTTGTTGTTTTAGGTGTTTTGAGAATCATTTTTCATAGACAATTAAAACTCTGGTACCTGTTATTTTATGCTGTAACGTTCATGCTTTTAATAATCGTTACCATGAACCCTGACAAAGCAGCTTTCTTACCCTTTATTTTTGATTCTGGCGGTGTAACCACTGGTTCCGCAACCGTTCCATTTATTTTATCTTTAGGTGCTGGTATTGCTATTGTTAGAGGCGGCAAAAATGCTAAGAATGATAGTTTCGGTTTGGTTGGAATGGCATCTATTGGTCCAATTTTAACTGTATCTATTCTTATAATGATTTCAAATGTCGGAACCGGCAATATTCCTGCATATCCTTCATTAAATGGCAATATTTTTATGAAATTTGCTAATGCTCTCCTTCCTATTGGAGGGAGTTTAGGAACTTTGATTGAAGTTCTAATAGCGCTAGCTCCAACACTTGTTATTTTCTTAGTTTATAATGCTATTTTTATTCACCTGCCAAAAAAGAAAATTAAAAAGTTATTGTTTGGTTTTCTGCTTACCTTTGTTGGTTTATCAACATTCTTATGTGGTACAAGCGCAGTTATGACTCCATTAGGTAATTATGTTGGTAGTGCTTTAGGTGATAATGCTGATTGGTTAATTATTGTTATTGCTTTCATCATTGGTTTAGTGACTATTGTTTGCGAACCGGCTGTACACGTTTTAACAAAGCAAATGGAAGAAGTATCTGATGGTCACATAAAAAAGCTCACAGTTTTATTAGCGCTCTCTTTAGGTGTTGGAATTGCGATTGCCTTATCAGCAATTCGCACTGTATATAATTTTTCAATCATGTATTACATGATTCCTGGATACATTATTTCATTAGTATTAATGTTTGCTTGCCCAGATATATATACTGCAATGGCATTTGATTCTGGCGGTACCGCTAGTGGTCCAATGTCATCATCTTTTGTTTTACCGATGATTGCTGGTATTACTCTTGCTAAATACGATGGTAACTCTTTGAAATTTTATGAAAATGGATTCGGGGTTATTGCATTAATTGCTTTAACACCTGTTATCGCTATTCAATTACTAGGAGTTGTGCAAAATATCAAAACTGCAAGAGCCCGTTATGTTATGCGTCATCACGTATATAATGAAAACGATGCTCAAATTATTCATTTTAACTAGGAGGAATTATGGGATTTTTTAAGAAAAAGAAACAAACAATTGAAACAAAAAACGAATTCCAACTAGATGAAACGAATTTAAAGAAGATTTCTATGTTCATCACAGTAGTGAACCGTGGGCAAGGCAATTATGTTCTAAAGATTTTTGAACAAGAAGGGGCTAATGCGCAATTTGTCCAATTGGGTGAAGGTACAGCTCAAAAAGAAGTTAGAGATATTTTGGGCTTAGAAGATAACGAAAAAGAAATTATTATTTCTTTAATAACTAATGAGCGTATTGAATCGGTTAAAAGCGAACTAGAAGCATTCTTTAAAATTAATAAAAGAAATCGTGGAATTGGTTTCTCCATTCCAATGACTAGTTTGATCGGAATGAAAGTTTATCAGTTCTTGATCGATAGAATTTAGGAGGCATTTATGGAAGAAGAAAAGAAATATGAAGTAATTATTGTTCTTGTTAACTCAGGATTCTCAGAAGTGGTCATGGATGCCGCTAGAGAAGTAGGAGCAAGAGGTGGAACAATTATCCATGCACGTGGTACTGGAACCAAAGATATGGAAAAAAGATACAACATTGTCATTACCCCAGATAAAGAAATGGTTATGATTCTTACTCTTGCAGACATTAGAGATGCGATGTTATCAGCAATATATAAAGCAGCTGGATTAGGAACTGATGGTCAAGGAATAGCGTTCTCTTTACCAGTTGAAAACGTTGTTGGATTAAAGATTTAATATTTATTAAAAAAACTGCCAAAGGCAGCTTTTTTATTCTTCTCCCTTTTCAAGCGCTCTTTGATGAGCGTCATATTTCTTTCTATCAACAGTGTTGAGAATTCTTTTTCTCATTCTATATGTAGAAGGAGTAATTTCCACTAATTCATCTGAATTGATGTAATCCAAACAAGCTTCTAAAGACATTCTTCTAGGAGATTTAAGAACAACTGTAGTGTCTTTATTGGCGCTACGCATATTTGTAAGAGCTTTTTTAAGAACACAGTTAACAGCCAAATCGATATCATAACGATTTTCACCAATAATCATACCTTCGTAGACTTCGGTCCCTGGTTCAATGAACATAGTTCCTCTTTCCTCAACGTGTTCAATAGCGTAAGGTGTGGCTGTACCTGCTTCTGTGGCTACAAGCACGCCTAATGGGCGTTCTCCGAGGCTTAATGCCACCATAGGTCTATATTCCTTGAAGACGTGAGAAATAATGCCGTATCCCTTTGTTAAGGTCATAAAATTGGTAACATAACCAAGTAATCCTCTTGATGGAATGACATAAGTCAACTTTGTTGTGGCTTCTTTAACATCCATATTGATCATTTCAGCATCTCTATCACCTAAAGATGTCATAATGTCTCCGACAAAGTCATTAGGAACATCAATTTCCAAATCTTCATATGGTTCATATTTGACGCCATTTTCTTCTTTGATAATAACTTTTGGTTTAGAAACCTCTAATTCGAAGCCTTCACGGCGCATATTTTCAATTAAAATACCTAAATGAAGTTCGCCTCTACCTGAAACTGTCCAAGTTTCTGAATTAGGAACTCTTTGAACTTTTAAAGCAACATCCTTTTGAGTTTCTCTAAATAAACGTTCTTCAATTTTACGAGCAGTAAGCAATTTTCCCTCTTTTCCCGCAAAAGGTGATGTGTTTGTTCCAAATGTCATTTGTAGTGTAGGTTCATCAAGGTGAATTTTCGGTAAAGCTTCAACGTGATCTGGATAACAAATTGTTTCGCCAACGTTGATGTCTGGTAGGCCTGCAACAGCGCAAATTTCACCAGCGACAGCTTCTTCGATTTCGACTCTTCTAATACCTTGATAACCAAATAATTTCATTACTTTAAATGATTTAGTTGTACCATCTAATCTTGCAACAGTAACGGTATCATTAACATGTATTTTACCGTTTTTAACGGTACCAACACCAATTCTACCTACAAAGTCATTGTAATCTAACAAAGAAACTTGTAATTGTAATGACTTGTTTATATCTGCTTTAGGTGCAGGGATTTCATCAATAATCATTTGTAAAACAGCATCCATTCCTGGCTTTTGTGTTGAAATATCAGGATCCTTAGAAGATGTTCCTTGTAAGGCGGATGTGAAAACAACTTTAAAATCTAAGAATTCATCAGGTGCTCCTAATTCAATAAATAAGGTTAATACCTCATCCATTGTTTTGGCGATGTCGATATTTGCTCTATCGATTTTATTAATGACGACAATTGGCTTAATGTGAGCTTCCAATGCTTTCTTTAAGACGAATCTTGTTTGAGGCATTGTTCCTTCGAAAGCATCAACAAGTAATAAACAGCCATCAACCATGTTCATGATTCTTTCGACTTCACCACCAAAGTCAGCGTGACCTGGAGTGTCTAAAATATTTATTTTAGTGCCATTAAACATAATTGATGTTGTTTTAGCTAAAATTGTGATTCCTCTTTCTCTTTCGATATCGTTACTATCCATAACACGGTTAGCAACTTCTTCGTTTTCTCTAAAAGCGCCAGAGGACTTTAATAATTGGTCTACCAATGTGGTCTTCCCATGATCGACGTGGGCGATGATAGCAATGTTACGAATATCCATAGGAATACCTCCAAAAAATCTTTTCTATAATAGAAAAGAGAAAGATAAAAAGCAAGAAAAAGTAAATTACATACGCATTTATATGTGTATAATAATGTCATCCATGACCGCAAATATGCAAAAAATAAAATACAAGCAAAGAGATAACTTTATAGGCAAGTTATTGTGTTGCTTCACCAACATCAATTCTCTGTTTTATTACTACATATTTTTGGTGCTTATTGGATTGGTGTTTTTCTCTACTTCATTGTGTGTAAATCATTTCACTACACCATTCACTGGAGACTATGTCACTCAGCAATATTCTTTCTATACAAACGGATATGATGATTGGTGGCATTTCTTTAGAACAGGAGAATTTATTTTTTATGACACAAACACTTATTTAGGTGTTAATAATATAGGTTCAAATTCATTTTATTATCTATTCGACCCATTCTTTATGCCTATTCTTCTTTTTCCAAGGCAATTTGTTCCTCAAGGGATGGCGATTCTAACAATTTTTAAAATGGCTCTCAGCGGCTTAGTTTTCTATGCCTATATGCGAATTATGGGTGCTTCTAAATGCGCAAGTAAAATTACAGGCCTAGCATATGCGTTTTCTGGTTGGGTAACTTGGTATCTTTGGTTTAATCACTTTACAGGAGTTGCAA
The DNA here is from genome assembly GCA_016298185.1 of Bacilli bacterium. Taxonomy (GTDB): domain Bacteria; phylum Bacillota_I; class Bacilli_A; order RFN20; family CAG-826; genus RUG13091. The sequence continues at coordinate 13,099 of JAEDDA010000011.1, forward strand.
TAGCATTTCCGTTAATCCTTTTAGGATTAGAATATGTTTTTAGAAAAAAGAATCCACTTATATTGATGAGTTCAGTGTGTTTAATTGGTTTCGTTAATTTCTTTTTCATGTTTTGCTATGTGCTATGCGCTTTGTTTTATGGAGTTTTTAGATATCTTCAAACATATAAAACGAGATCAAAAAAAGATAATCTAATAAGTTTACTATTAATGATTGCTGGTTTTGCTGTCGGAATATTGCTGCCTATGATGGTGGTTTTACCATCCGTGATGTATTCAATTTCATCTCCAAAAGCATCTACTGGCGGATACTTTCACTATATAGTGAACGCATTGAAAAATGGCGACTTGAAAAAATTCTTTGAATTATTGATTAGTTGGTCAGCAATAACCAACAATGCCCAGAATAATGCACGAGCTTTATACCCATTTATAGAATTCATTTTTCCTGTTACTTCTTGTCGTGGAACGCCCTTAACTGTTTATGGGATGGAAACCTATGACAATATGGCAGGATCATTCTATTGCTTTATGCCTATGCTCTTATTATTGTTCCCTGCTTTTAGGAATTCATTAAAACAGAAACATTACTCAGTCATTATTCCATTAGTCTTTTTTATATTTGCTTTATTTACACCCTGTTTCTATTATTTATTTTTTGGCTTCACCTCAGGCTATAGTAGATGGACATTATTTGTAGTTACATCAATATTGGCTTTTTCAGGTAAATATCTTGACGAAATCAAAAAAGAGGACAATATTATTGTCCTAATTGAGTCTACGGCAATCTTGATTATTCTAATTTTGATTGGAGCTTTTGCTGCACAGATTATTGTTTCTAAATATGGTGAATACTATAAGGAAAGGTTCCCAATTTGGGCTGCCGCCTTAATACAAATGCTATATCTCATAATTCTCACAACTGTGTTAGTTTTAATAAAATATCGGAAAAAAGTGGGGTTTTATTGGCTTTTTACTGGTTTTTTGGCCACTGAGATATCTATTATGGGAGCCCTAGTTATTCATGGCCACGGAGTCGAAAACTATATACTAGTTAATAATGGATTAAATGCTAATAATATCTTGTGCGAATTAGCAAATAAAACAAGAAAAACTGATGATAGCTTTTATAGATCTTATTCTTCATTAATCGATTCTACTACGCCAAATGATGGAATGAGAAATGGTTATAACGGAATTAGCACTTTCCATTCTTTATACAACTATAACACCGCAGATTTTTCTAATTGGTCTAGTGTCTTTGACAATACAGCTCCAATGTCTTGGTCTGGCTCTTATATTCAGAAAAGGATTAATGTTGATACTTTGCTTGGCGTTAAATATTACTATATTTTGGACAATTATTTTGAATTCCAAAATAGACAACAAGCATCAAGCAATGAATTTAGATATAATGTCCCCTTAAACTATATTGATATAACCGACGAGTATGGTTGTGATGATTTTCGTGTATATAAGAATGCTGACTATATAGATTTCGCCTTAACTTTCGATTCATATTATATTGTTGATGGTAATCCCGTAGAAAAGACTACATATAGTGGGTTAAATTATGGATATAGAAACACTTTAGTAAATGAAGAGTTATATTTACGAACCGCTATTATAAATAACTATAGAGAAAAAGATGTAATTCATGATCTTTCAAAAAACCATCCAGACATACATAAATATGAATTTGAAAATAGACAAATTTCATATTATTATTCAGAGCTATCTATTGGAAGATATGGACAGATACAATCTTCCAATGACTCCTCACTTACTTTTTATGACTTTTATAGTGAAGGTGAACGTACTCTTGATGTTAATGCTGAGACATATTTGACTTTAAATGCCTCGAATCCAAAATATGACAAACTAAATAAAATAGTAGATAATAGTGGGCCTCAGCGTTATGTTGCAGTGATTGAATCTTTAGATTCACATTTTCCTAACTATGATCCAAATGGAAATATATTTTATGTCTCTGCTCCTTTTGAAGATGACTATGGAACGGATATTTATTTTGTTGATATAGATAATAAAATAGTTACTTTCGATAATCACAACGATGGTAACATGGATTCAATCAGACCAGGAAAGGAAGAAAGAGGGTTCTATATTTCGCCTTCTTATTCTATCGACTCATATGGTCATTTAACTGTTATAAAAGATGCTCCTAAAATTAAGAAGATTATATGCGTAAGTAGAGAATCTAAGGCACATACTGATTATCATGTTTCTATTGATACAGCTAGCTCTTTTAATACTAAAATAAATAATCTTAAGAGCAACCAAGTATACGATGTTATAGCAACAGCAAATAAATACTGTTTTAAGACTTCTTTTAGTAATGAAAGAATAGTGGTAACACGATTGGCTTATGAAGATGGTTTTAAACTTATAATGACTGATAATTCAGGTAACAAAAAAGACATAAATGTCTTTAATGGTCAAGGTGGGTTCCTTTCTTTTATTGCTGAATCTGGGAATTGCTCATATGAATTAATGTATGAGACTCCAAACTTGAAAAAAGGATCTTTGATTTCTATAATTGGCATCATTTTTTATGCCGCAACAATTGTTTCCTACCTCTATAGTGACATGAGAAAAAAGGAAATAGGCTTCCTAAAAATGAATTAAAAAAATCGGCAAAATTCCGATTATTTAATGTCTTGAGCTAATTTGTACACTCTATTTTTTGGAACTTTAAGTTCTTCTACCGCTATTAATATTGCAGCTTTCTCAGACGCACCGAGAGACATATAAAACCTTAATTTCTCTATAATTTTATCATCGGAAATTTGATTTATTGGCTGTGTATTGCCTTCTAGAACAATAACCATTTCACCTTTTATGGTTTTAAAGTCCAAATTAACTAGTTCAGATAGGGTTCCTGATATATATTCTTCATTGATCTTTGTTAATTCTCTAGCAATGACGCAGTGTCTATTATCAAAAATAGAGTAAAGTAGTTTAATTGTTTCTTCAATATGGTGTGGCGATTCATAGAAAAGTATGGTTTCTTGTCTTTCTCTTAAATCTTCCAAAGCTTTTTTGGCTTCATTTCCTTTTTTAGAAAGAAAACCATAAAAGTAAAAATGATTTGTTGGCAATCCAGATGCTACCAAAGCATTAATAAATGCACAACTTCCTGATACTGTTGATACACCAACGCCTTCTTCACGGGCTTTTTTTACTAATAAATAACCGGGATCACTTATACCTGGGTATCCAGCATCGCTTACATACGCGACTTTTTTACCACTTTTGACCAATTTGATTAAGTGCTCTGAAGCTTCATTTTCATTATGCTCTCTTAAAGAGAAAAGTTCTTTCTTTATTCCATATTGTGAAAGCAACGAAAAAGTATTTCTCGTGTCTTCAGCAGCGATTAGATCCATGTCTTGGAGAATATCTAAAGCTCGTTTTGTGATCTCACTTAAATTTCCAATTGGAGTGGCAACTAAGTAAATTAATGGTTTATTATTTTCGAAACTCTTATTTCTGTTCATTGTCTCTATTTTTCTTCCAACGAGCTTGTTTATTTAAATCTTCCAAAGGTAAAAACTTAACATCTTCGCTATTTTCTAATTTCACAACTTTAGAAATGATATTGACACCAGTTACTGTGTATTCAACTTTATCTAACCAAATACGAGATCCCAAATCAGGGAATTTTCTTCTTTCTTCGCTGTAGATATCGTCTTCGTATTTCAAACAACAGATTAACTTTCCGCAATGACCTGATAATTTAGGAATATTGATGGCAAGCATCTGATTTTTTGCACGGTTGATGGAAATTCCATCAAATTCGTTCAAAAATGTAGAGCAGCATAGTGGCAAACCACATATACCAATGCCGCCAATCATCTTAGCTTTATCACGTGAACCGATTTGTCTTAATTCAATTCTTGTATGTAATTTACTAGCAAGTATTTTTAAGAGTTCTCTAAAGTCTACTCTTTCATCTGCGATATATGACAAAATAACCTTGGTTTTATCTAATGTATACTCACATGAGATGAAGTTCATGTCTAATCCAAGCTTTGCAGATTCGTTTTTGCTTATTTCTAGCGCAATTCCTGCGTCTTTTTGGTTTGCTTCGTATATTTTTACATCGACATCATTTGCACGTCTTAAAATAGGTTTTAGGCCTAATTCACTCTCATATTTATCAATTGAGATTGGTTCAATGGCAATTTCTCCTAATTCTAGGCCACGCATTGTCTCAACGATGACTTTATCACCTAGCTGAAACGTATCATCTGTTTCAACACCAAAAAAATAAGCACGTGGTGTATTGAAGAATTTAACACCAACAAATGTTTTATATATTGAATTATCAATATTTGTTTCAGGTAATTCTTTTGCGATCATTTTATTTCTCCTTGATAATGCTAAAAACCAAATGATCCATCAGTAGGGATGTATTAACATTTAAGTTTATTAAGTTTCTATCTTTTAAAATTTCAATCAAACTTTCATCAATATGCGTGAGTTTATTGGAAAGTTCTTTAAGAATTGTATCATAACTTTTTAATATTGGCGATTTTCCTTGCTGAATGTTTAGTATGTCTTCAAACGCTTCTACTAACATGTCTAAAAAGAATCTCGCGCTTTCTTTAGTTTTAACTAAAGGAATTATTGATGTTTGAGAATAATAAATAGCTTCTCGCTTATCGTCTTTCTTTAACGCTTCTAGGAAATCCACAAATGCGTTTTTTGCATCTTTATAATCATCAATTTTTTCTTTGTCGTTAACTATATCAAAGATAAGTTCGCCATCATTATAGAAATAAGATAATAATTCGGCGTCTTCTTGCGGAACAGTTAAGTTAACTGCATCATCAATAACTTCTTGTCTATTCACTAGTTTTAATCTAAGTAATTGACATCTTGATATAATGGTGGGCAAAACATTGTTTTCGTTGTTTGTTGTTAAAAAAGCATATATTTCGCTACCTGGTTCTTCTAAAAACTTCAATATACTATTGATAGCTTCAACGCCCATGTTTTCTACTAAGTGAATGATATAAATCATAATACCTTTTGATTCAAAGGCAGTTTTTTCAAATTGTTCCTCAATATTACCGACTTCTTCTTTTTTAATTGTCTTTGTAGAACCGTCTAAAACAATAAAGTCTGGGTAATTATCATCGTCAACACGCAAACATGTTATGCAGTTATTACAGGCTAAAGAATCTGGATTATCGCAAAGAATCGATTTAGCTAAATATTTTGCAACTTGTAATAGTGGCGTTCCCGGATTTCCGCTTATCAAATAAGCGTGAGATAAATGGTGATTCTCTAAAGAACGAACAAAAGTTCGATATATAATTGGTTGTTTTGTTTGTAAGTATTTGGCTACTTGCATAAGCGAGACAAAATAGCCTCCATAGTTGCTTTTGCTACTTCATCACGGCTTAAGCTCGCATCTATAATGACGTAACGTTCTGGAAATCTTTTTGCTAAAGCAAGGAATGATTCTCTAACCTTGTTGTGAAATTCAACTTTTTCTAAGTCTAATCTATTAACTTCTCTATTTGCATTAGCATTAATTCTAGCAAGACCAATTTCTGGTTTAATGTCGAATAAAAGTGTCAAATCTGGCCAAGTGTTTTCTGTAGCAAAAAGATTAATATTTAAAACTTCTTCAACACCTAAACCTCTTGCTCCACCTTGATATGCTAATGAACTATCTAAATAGCGATCACAGATGACGATTTTCCCTTCTTTTAAAGCAGGCCAGACCTTCTCCACTAAATGTTGTCTTCTACTTGCTGCATAAAGCAAGGCTTCTGTTCTGCCATCCATGGCGGTATTGCCTTTATCTAAAATAACATTTCTGATTTGTTCGGAAATTGGTGTGCCACCTGGTTCTCTAGTGCGAACAATTTGGTAGCCCATTTCTTCAAGTTTTTTTACAGCTGCTTCGACAGCAGTGGTTTTTCCTGAACCTTCTGGTCCTTCTAATGTGATAAACATAATGTTCCTCCTAGATTTTGCGTCTTCCTTCGATCGCCTTTGCTAAAGTTAAAGCATCAGCGTAATCAAGATTTCCGCCCATTGGCAAGCCGTATGCTAATCTTGTAACGTTAACACCATTATTTTCTAATAATTTTGCTAGGTACAAAGCTGTGGTTTCGCCATCTACTGTTGGATTTGTGGCAATGATGACTTCTTTGATATTATCGTTCTCTACTCTTTTTAAAAGAGAAGCAATATTTAGATCCTCAATTCCTTTCCCTTTAGAAATGGAAATTGTTCCACCTAATACATGGTATAGTCCGTGGTATCCATCAGCATTTTCGAATGCAATTACATCTTTAGGCGAAGAAACAACTAAAATAGTTTCTCTATCTCTTGAATCATCTTTACAAATGTAACATTCATCCTCTTCAGTGATATTTCCACATATTGGGCATTGATGAATCTTGGTTTTTAAATCCCTAATCGCATCAGAAAACTCATTTAAATCTTCATCTTCCATCTCAAGCATGGCAAAAGCCATTCTCTCAGCACTTTTCTTTCCAATGCTAGGGAGTTTAGCTAAAGATTCTTGAAGTCTAACTAATGCTTTTAAATCCATTAGAAACCACCAAAACCAGAACGGGATCCTGTTATTCTTTCATTTACATCAGCTTTAGCTGTTTCGATTTTTTCAGCTAATTCTTGGACACCGATAACAATAAGATCCTGAATCATTTCTTTGTTTTCTTTTTCAAAAGCGTCATCATCGATTTCAACTGATTTTAATGAGCCATCACCCATCATTGTGATTGTGACTGCTCCGCTTTTGTTGACTGTGAATTCTTGTTTTGCAAGCTCATCTAATGCTTTCTTTAATTCTCTTTGCATTTTTTGGGCTTGAATCATCATTTGTTGCATGTTCATAAAATTAATCTCCAATAAAGTCTATTTGTATTGTTTCAGCTTTTGGAAGTCTACTGAGTTGTAATAAGTTCATATATTTTTGTTGCAAGTCAATGGAACCTTTTCTATTAACTGCATATATAAACATCTTTTTTCCAAACACTGTTCTGATTACATTTTGAATGTCCTTTTGATTTTCAATCAAATTCATCTTTTCTACGACATTATCTGATTGATATTCAAGGACCATAATCTTTTGTGAAACAACTAATGGGTGACCATCCACCAACATTGTCACTATTTTTCCAAGTTTAGGATGAGCCGTTAATCTCTTAAGATTCTTCCAGTTTTCTAATAAGCTGTTTTTAATATCTTTTTTACTAATAACCATGATATCAACCATTGTCTTTTCATCGATTTCATAATGATCATTTACTTCGGTCCCATTTACGTAAATGACATTTTCATCAGAAGCGACTGACTCATCATCGAACAACGAAATTGTTTCAGCTGATTTTTGAGGCTCAACAACTGGTGCCTGTTTAACAATTTGCTGTTCCTGACTAGCTTTTGCTGCTACAGCCTCGCTTTCATATTGTTTTCTTAATTCTTCGCTTGGGCCTTTATCAAACGGCTTCTCGTACCTTAAGGGACGTAATTCATCCGGTTTTTGCAACGGTTTTTGGTCATTTTGAGGTCTAAAGGAAGCTAATCTTAATAAAGTCACCTCAAATAATGGGTTAATTGCTGTAACATTCTTATAATCCTTAAGAGCGTTCATTAAAATAGTAATCATTTCCATGGCTCTTGAAGCATCAATCTTATCGGATAATTTGATTACTTCATCTTCTTTTAAGACTTGTAAATATTTTGTGTTATTTGAAGAACTATAAATTAAAACATCTTTTAAAATGACTAATAAGTCATTCGTCAACCTTTTAATATCAGTTCCTCTCTCTATATAAGAGTTCAATCTATTGAGAATATCTGAGACATCGCCATCTACAATTGAATTTATCAAGTTGATTTTTTCTTCTTTTGATTCCAAAGCGAAAATGTCCAAAACATCTTGGACACTTAATTTGTCGCCAGAGTAAGCTAATACTTGATCAAGGATGGAAAGAGCATCTCTCATTCCGCCATCGGCAAGTGAGATGATCAAATTGATTGCCTCATCGTTATAATCAATATTTTCGTTTTCAAGAATTGTTTTCAATCGTTCCTTTATGTCATTGTCGCTGACTTTAGAAAAGTCATATCTTTGGCAGCGAGATAAAATTGTAGGCAAAATCTTATGTGGTTCTGTTGTTGCTAAGATGAAAATTACATGTTCTGGTGGTTCTTCTAATGTCTTTAATAAGGCATTAAATGCACCAGCAGTCATCATGTGAACTTCATCGATAATATAGACTTTGTATTTACCTAAGATTGTTCCGTATTTGACCTTGTCAATCAAATCCCTAATTTCATCTACGCCATTATTACTGGCAGCGTCGATTTCTAAAACGTCTGGATGTGTTCCTTCGTTGATTGCATTGCAATTTTTACATTCATTACATTGGCAACCAATTCCGTGTTCACAATTGAGAGCTTTAGCTAATAATTTTGCCATGGTTGTTTTGCCAGTTCCTCTTGGACCAGCAAAAAGATAAGCGTGTGCAATTTTACCAGTTGTTAAAGCATTTCTTATTGTTTTAACAATATGTTGTTGACCAGCAACTTCTTCAAATGTAGTTGGTCGATACGTACGATATAGAGCTTTATATGCCATTTTATATTCACCTGTTTTGATTATACACAAACCAAGCGTGTCATTAAAGTCTTAATATGAATATTAAAGATAAAAACGATTACTATTTTTAAGAATAATAACATGTGCTACAATACATAAAGCTATAAACGAGGTAATACTATGGAAGACAGCATGAGACAACGTTTAGAAGTCGCTATTAAAAGACTAGCGGAAATTGATGAAGAACTAACAAGTGAGAATGTCATGAAAGACATCGCTCATTTTCGTGAAATTTCTAAAGAAAGAGCAAATCTAGACCCACAAGTAGAAACATATATTAGATATAAAAAGAATGAAGAAGAAATCCTAGGTGCTAGAGAGATGGCAAATGATCCTGATCCTGAATTATCAGAAATGGGTAAAGAAGAAATTAAACGATTAAGTGCCGAACAAGAAGAACTTGAAATTAAACTCAAAGAATTACTTTTGCCAAAAGATCCTAACGATGATAAAAACATCATTGTTGAGATTAGAGGCGCCGTTGGTGGTGATGAAGCGAATATCTTTGCTGGTGATCTTTTCCGTATGTATACAAGATATGCTGAATCTCAAGGTTGGAAAATCCAAATTTTAGATGAAAGCCCATCAGAATCTGGCGGTTTTGCGCTAGTTTCATTCAAAATCAGTGGAAAAATGGTCTTCTCTAAGCTCAAATTTGAAAGTGGCGCACATCGCGTGCAACGTGTTCCTCGTACAGAAGCTAGTGGTAGAATCCACACTTCTACAGCTACAGTATTAGTCATGCCTGAAGCTGAAGAAATTGATATCGAGATTAATCCAAACGATTTACAAATTGATACTTATCATTCTCAAGGTGCTGGTGGACAAAACGTTAACAAAACTGAATCTGCAGTTCGTATTACACACATCCCAACTGGTACTGTTGTTGCTTGTCAAACAGAAAAATCTCAAATCCAAAATAAAGAGTTAGCAATGCAAATGTTGAGAACAAAAATGTATACCGAAAAACTTGCAAAACAGCAAGAAGAAATTGGTAATGAAAGAAGGTTAAAGATTGGAACTGGTGAAAGATCTGAAAAAGTAAGAACTTATAACTATCCTCAAAACCGTGTTACTGATCATAGAATTGGCTTTACAATTCAAAAACTTGATAGAGTTATTGAAGGTGAACTTGATGAGATTATTGAGGCTCTTATTCATTATGACCAATCAACGAAAATGGCTGGTGAATAATTGTGCCTACTTACCGCGAAATATACTTTAATTTGTTAAAAGAAAATAATAAGTACTTAAATAAAAACGTCATCATAAGCCTTTTGACTGATGCTAGTAAATTTGATGACAGAATGGTTTTGCATGCAAACTTTGATAAAGAGGTAGTAGACATTGAACACCTTATGGTGAATGTTGATTTAGTCAAGAAAGGGATGCCTTACCAATATGTATTAGGTTACAGCTATTTTTTGGGTAACAAAATTATAGTTAATAAGGATGTACTTATACCTAGACAAGAGACAGAACAACTCACTGTTGATACTATTGTCTATTTGAGAAAAGCATTCACAAAAAACGACACTCCTGTAATTGCTGATGTTTGTACTGGCAGTGGTGCCATTGCTAACGCAATAGAACATGAAATTCCTAATGCTAAAATTTATGGAACTGACATATCTTTGTATGCTTTAAAGATTGCAAAAAAGAACACTAAAAAAGTTGAATTTTTATGCGGAAATCTAATAGATCCGTTAATAGATAAAAAGGTTAAACTTGATGTGCTTATTTGTAATCCTCCTTATATTGAAAACATTAATAATATCGATAAACAAGTTTGGGATTATGAACCTCATCTAGCACTCATTGCTTCTCCTGGCACTAAGTGTTATGAAGAAATCTTTCAAAAAGCAAATTTGATTATGAAAGAGCATTACTTGATGGCTTTTGAGATTGAGGAAGATATTGAAGAAGCATTAATAAAATTGATGAATAAGTATTTGGATGGATGCACATATCGTTTCCATAAAGATATATATGATAAAACACGTTTTCTTTATATAATAAAGTAGATTGGAGGTATCCTTATGTTAAGAATTGCTATTGGTAGCGATCATGGCGGTGTTGACCAAAAAGACGAAGTTGTTAAGTATTTAGAATCTAAGGGATTTGAAGTTAAGGATGTGGGAACCAATTCTCATGAATCTTGTCATTATCCTTTATATGGTGCAGAAGTTGGAAGACTTGTTGCTAGCAAAAAATGCGATTTTGGTATCGTAATTTGTACAAGTGGCGAGGGTATTGCTATTGCGGCTAATAAAATTAAAGGTGTGAGATGCGGTATTGCGTATAATGATGATGTTGCTCGTTTAATGAGACAACATAATGATGCAAATGTAATTGCTTTTGGCGCAAAATTCATGGAAACTCAAGACGTTATAAGAAGAATTAATATCTTCTTAAATACCGAATTCGAAGGCGGAAGACATCAAACAAGAGTAGACATGATTAAAGATTTAGAAAAATAATCTGAGAAAAAAATTAAGATTGCCCCCTATTAATTAGTAGGGGGTTTTATTATGGATGATTTTAAATGTCGAATATGTGGAAACTCAGATTTAAAGTATACCGGTTTAAGAAAAGGAAAAAGATATTGTCGGAAGTGTATAACATTTAGAGGCCAAGAACCAACCAATGATTTTAACCAATCTGGAAGTTGCGATTATGCTCTTAATTACGAACTATCACCTGATCAAAAACGCCTGTCTAAGGAGCTAGTAGATAACTTTATTAATGGAATTGACACTCTAGTCCACGCAGTATGTGGCTCTGGGAAGACTGAAATAGTTCTTGAAGTTATATCCTACGCTATAAAAAAGAACCTAAAGGTTGGATTTGCTGTGCCTCGTCGAGATGTTATTAGAGAACTATTTTTAAGATTCAAATCAATATTTGTTCACAATAGAATAGTCGTTGTATATGGGGGGCACACTAGATTTCTTGAGGGAGATTTGATTTGTCTTACTACTCATCAATTATTCAGATATGCCAATTATTTTGATTTGTTAATATTAGATGAAATTGATGCTTTTCCATATAATGGAAATGATGTTTTAGAAGCGTTTTTTAATAAAGCAGTTAAAGGTCATTATGTTTTACTTTCTGCTACTCCATCAAAGCAACAAATTGAAGCCTTCAGCAAAAATGAAAAAGCAATCTTGAATTTGAATAAAAGATTTCATAATCATCCGCTTCCAGTTCCATCCATTTCTATCCATTCAGGGATAATGAAATACTATTATTTAATCAAAGAATTGCGGCGTTTTTTAGCGGAAAACAAGCCAATTTTCGTGTTTTCTCCCACAATTGACACATGTGAGCAAACTTTCGAGGTTGTAAAATTGTTCTTTCGAGGGGTAGATTTTGTTCATTCAAAATGTAGTGATCGAAACGAAAGAATAGATAAGTTTAGGAAAGGGATAACTCGTATTTTAATAACGACAGCTGTATTGGAAAGAGGTGTTACATTAAAAAATCTTCAAGTGATTGTTTTCGGCGCGGATCATCCACTTTATACTTCGGCTGCTTTAATACAAATCTCTGGGAGAGTTGGGAGGAAAAAGGAAGCTCCAGAAGGGGAGGTGATTTTTATTGCCAAACGAGAAACTAATGAAATGCTTACCGCCATTAAAGAAATTGAGCGAGCCAACAAAAATTTGTAAGATTTGCTTCTCAGAAATTAAAGATAATTCACTTCTAAATTTACTAAATCGCGATATTGATGTTTGTCAGCGCTGTTTTCAAGAAATCAAGATGCATTTTTTCAAATTTGAGGTACTTGGTTATAGTGCTATATCTATTTATAGATATGATGAAAAAATACAATCTTTGCTCTATCAATTCAAAGGCTGTTTTGATTTTGAATTATTTGATGTATTTTTCGGTAGGATTCTACATGAATTGAGATTTAGATATTTGGGGTATGTTGTTGTCCCCGTTCCTTCTTACAAACAAGAGGATGAAATAAGGGAATTCAATCATGTCGAAGAGATGTTTAAGCCTTTAAAATTGCCTTTAAGACATATGCTGACAAAGACAAAAAAAGTCAAACAAGCAACTAGTTCCACTGAACAAAGAAAGGAAATTAATAAACATATTGCCTTGTCGGATGAATCAGATTTATCACAATACAAAATATTACTTGTTGATGATGTCTATACTACTGGATCGACGATGAAAGCATGCATTCGTTTGATAGAAAAGTTACACCCTAAAAAGATAGAAGTTTTGGTGATGTCCAAAACAGAAAATAAACGATAAAAGAGTAATAGTAATTATTTACTATTTGACACTTTTAATTAATTAAAGTTAGTATATTAAAGCGAATGTTTTACATTCATATATCTATAAAGAAAGGCACAACTATGTTGTTGTGTTGGTAAAGACTATGGGATTTTTCGATAGAAGAGCTATCAAAAAGTATTCTAAAGAAGCTGACAAAGTTTTAGCTTATGAGACGAAAATGGCGGCATTAACTGATGATGAGTTAAGAGCCAAAACAGATTACTTCAAAGATTTATTATCAAATGGCAAAACGCTTGATGATATCAAGTACGAAGCTTTTGCTGTTGCTCGTGAAGCAGCAAAAAGAACCATTCATGAATTTCCATATAAAGTTCAAATTATCGGTTCTTTAGTTATGCACGCTGGTGATGTTGCGGAAATGAAAACCGGTGAAGGTAAAACCTTAACCGCGACAATGGCAACATACCTTAATGCTTTATCTGGTAAAGGTGTTCATGTTGTTACAGTTAACGAATACTTATCAGGTCGTGACGCTGAATGGATGGGCCAAATCTATAGATTCCTTGGCTTAACAGTAGGTGTTAACGCACGTGCTAAGTCAACATCCGAAAAGAAAGAAGCCTACTTGTGTGATATTACATATACAACAAACTCTGAGTTAGGTTTTGACTACTTAAGAGATAATATGGCCACTGATATGAACCACAGAGTTCTTCGTGGTTTAAACTTCTGTATTGTCGATGAAGCTGACTCAATTTTAATTGATGAATCCCGTACCCCATTAATTATTTCTGGTGGTGTTAAAACATCATCTAGCCAATACACAGTCGCAGATAGATTCTGCAAAGCCTTAAAGAAAGATGTCGACTTTACTGTTGATGTTAAAGAAAAGACAGTTTCATTAACAGATTCTGGTAATAGCAAAGCTGAACGAATGTTTGGTATTAGAAACTTATATGATCCAGAATACTTTGATTTGGTTCATAGAATTCATAACGCTCTTAAAGCAAACTTTATTATGCAAAGAGATGTCGACTATTTAGTCGATGGTGAAGGACAAGTCCAAATTATTGATCAATTTACAGGCCGTGTTTTACCAGGTCGTGAATGGTCAGATGGTTTACATCAAGCCGTTCAAGCAAAAGAAAACGTCACCATTAAACAAGAAACAGTTACAATGGCGACAATTACATATCAAAATTTCTTCCGTTTATACAAAAAGATGGCAGGTATGACTGGTACCGCTAAAACAGAGGAAGAAGAATTCCGTAAAATTTATAACATGCGTGTTGTTTGTGTGCCTACAAATAGACCTGTTATCCGTGAAGACGCTACAGATTTTATCTATGCACACAAAGGTCCGAAACTTGCTGCTTTAGTGGAAGAAGTTAAGAGAAGACACGAGAAAGGTCAGCCAATTTTGATTGGTACTGTTTCCGTTGAATCATCAGAAGAAATTTCTAACTTATTAACAGCTGCTGGATTACCTCACGAAATGTTAAACGCGAAGAATCACTCACGTGAAGCAGAAATTATTGCGCTCGCGGGTCGCAAAGGCGCAATTACACTTGCTACCAACATGGCAGGTCGTGGTACCGATATTAAAATTGATGACGAAGTCAGAGCCTTAGGTGGTTTATGTGTTTTAGGTACAGAACGTCACGAATCGCGTCGTATTGATAACCAATTACGCGGTCGTGCTGGCCGTCAAGGTGACCCAGGTTTCTCCAGATTCTATGTCTCATTTGATGACACATTATTAGTGAGATTCGCTGCTGATGCTATGAGAAACTATATTGAAAAGAACTTTGGTGACGAAGCTCTTGAAAGTAAGATGGTTTCTAACGCCGTTACAAGCGCGCAAAAGAAAATTGAAGGTATGAACTTTGATACTCGTAAGAGTTTGTTGGACTACGATGATGTTTTGGCCAAACAAAGACAAAACGTCTATGACAAACGTGACAGAATTATCGAAGGTAGCGCTATTAAAGACATCGTTGATGAAATGTTTGCTACAACAGGTATGTTCTTAGCTAAGAAAGCAGTTCCACAAGGTAGCAACGATCAACTCATTTCCGCTGAATTATTAATTAAACAGGTAGAACCAAGATTCTTACCTGAAGGAAGTATTAATCCAAATGCTTATGAAGATGACTTGGTGGATAACTGTGGTCAAGATTTAGGCGAACTTATTTTGCGTAGGTACATGCGCAAGAGAAGCAAACTTCCAGAAGAATTATGCGATCGTATTGAAAGAGATTTAATCTTGCACTGTTTAGACCAAAACTGGACAAAGCATATTGATGCAATGGCACGCTTACGTGAAGGTATCCATTTACGTGGTTATGCGAATGTTAACCCATTACAAGACTATGTTAATGAAGGTTACGACATGTTTAGAGAATGTTTAGAAATGGCATCTGTTGATGCAGTTTTGAACCTCGTTAATATCGATAAATTCGTCAACCAAGTTGAAGCTGCTCAAGCTGCTGCAAAAAAGGCTGAAGAAGAAAGAATTGCCGCAGAAGCCGCACAAAAAGGTGAAGGCGAAGTAGTTGGTGAGACAAAAAAAGAGGAAGAAAAATAATGAAAGACATCGTTTCTTTTAAACAGGAACTTTGTGCTGTTGGTGAACGAATCCACCAACTCGGGTGCTCTCTTTGACCTCACTAAATTAGATGAGGAAATTTTAGGATTAACTAAAAAGAGTGAAGAAGATAACTTTTGGGGAAACAATACCGAAGCTTTAAAAGTCATCTCTCGTCTCAACTATTGCAAGAATATAGTCGATACATATCGTAAACTCGAAAACGACTATAAAGATATAACTGAATTATTAGAATTAGATGATGAATCTTTATTTGAACAAATAAACGATTCTTTTGAACAACTTGAAAAAGAATCTAAAGACTTCGAATTAGATATCTTGTTCACAGGTGAATTTGATGACATGCCTGCGATTATTGAAATACACCCAGGAGCTGGTGGTACAGAAGCACAGGACTGGGCGGATATGCTTTATCGTATGTATGTTTTATACGCAGAAGCACACAAATTTAAAATGAGCTTAATTTCATTAGAACCAGGTGAAGAAGCCGGCATCAAATCCGTTACCCTTAAAATCGCGGGTCATAATGCCTATGGGTTGCTTAAAAGTGAGAAAGGTGTCCATCGTTTGGTGAGGATTTCGCCATTCGACGCTAATAAAAGAAGACATACTTCATTCGCTTCCGTGAATGTTATTCCAGAATTCAAAGAAAATTCAATTAATATTCAAATAAATGAAGCTGATTTAAAGATAGATACATACCGCAGTGGTGGTGCCGGTGGACAAAATGTCAACAAAGTTGAAACTGCTGTTAGAATCACTCATTTGCCTACTGGAATTGTTGTTTCTTGCCAAGTTGAAAGAAGCCAACTTATGAATAAAGAAATGGCAATGAATATGTTAAAAGGCAAACTCTATTTGATTGAATTAGAGAAACGTGAAAAGAAAATTAATGACATTGTTGGCGAAAAGAAAAACATTGAATGGGGTAGTCAAATTCGTTCATATGTTTTTTGCCCATATACTTTAGTAAAAGACAATCGTAGTAACTACGAAGAAGTTGATGTTCAAGCCGTTATGAACGGTGAAATTGATGGATTTATTTACGCATATCTAAGAGAGGAGGCAAAGAAGAATGCCTAAAACAAAGAAAGAGTGGTTTATAGCCGTTTATAAGATATTAATCGTAATACTTGGTACATTCCTTGTTGCTTTTGGAAACGTTGCTTTTCTCGCCCCTTTAGATATCAACGCAGGTGGTCTTAATGGTATTGCTATTATCGCGAGATTTTTTGTCGCTGAAAACATGAAAGTTTTACTTTACAACATTGTTATTGATGCTGTTTCAGTTATCTTATGGCTTATTGGTTTAGCATTTATCGGTAAAGAATTTGCTTTAAAGACCTTAGTGGCCACAATTGCATTCCCATTAGCTAACTGGTTATTCACAGCTTGCCCTGGTATATCAGATGCATTAATTAAATTTGGTGAAACACTTAAAACCGCAGGTGAGGGACCAACCGCTGGAAACTTCTTGATGTCAGGTATTTTTGGTGGTGTTTTCGTAGGTGCCGGCGTAGCCGTTACATTTGTTGGTGGTGGTTCCACTGGTGGTGTTGATGTTTTAACATTCTTAATGGAAAAATATCTTCATATTAAACAATCGATAGCTTCGTTTATCGTTGATGGATCCATCGTAACTGTTGGTTTATGTATTTTATTACCAGTTAATAACGATTTCTTATTACCTTGTTTATCCGGTATTATTTCCGCATTTATGACTGCGATTATTATCGAAGTCATTTACATCGGTTCTCAAACCAGTTATCAAGTTGATATTATCTCTAATAAATGGGAAGAAATCTCTCAATATGCACAAGACGTCTTAGGACATGGTGCCACAATTATTCACGCGAAAGGCGGATATAAAGGTGATGATAGAATCATCTTGAGAATTGTCTTTAAGAAACGTGAATATTCCAAAATTAGAAGCTATATTGCTCATGTAGACCCTAAGGCATTCGTTACATATACACAAACTAACGCTGTTTTTGGTGAAGGTTTTAGATCTCATGTGAATACAAATCTTATTGAAGAGGTCAAAAAGAAAGGCAAGAAAGGTGGAAAACAACAATAACCATCGCTTTCAAATAGTCTCTCCTTTTAAACCAACTGGTGATCAACCAACCGCGATTAAACAATTGGTGAAAGGGATTAGAGACAATAAAAAATTCCAGGTTCTCTTGGGTGCAACCGGAACTGGAAAAACTTTCACAATGGCCAATATTATTGAACAAGTTCAAAAACCTACTTTAGTCCTTGTTCATAACAAAACACTAGCTGGTCAATTATATTCTGAATTTCAAGAACTATTCCCAAACAATAGAGTGGAATATTTCGTATCAAACTTTGATTTTTATCAACCTGAAGCCTATATCCCAAAAAGTGATACCTACATTGATAAAAACGCTGTCATGAATGATGAAATCGAAATGCTTAGAACAAGTGCAATTAATTCAGTGTTAGAGAGAAAAGACACAATTGTTGTTGCTTCTGTCGCATCCATTTATGGATTGACTGATCCGGATGAATATAGAAACTTAGTTTTTAATATCCGTGTTGGAGAAGAAATTGATAGAAATCTTTTCTTTAAGAAATTAGTGGATGCTCAATATGTAAGAAATAACATGGATGCCGCTCCAGGTAGTTTTAGGGTGCGTGGAGACATTATTGAAATCATCCCTGCAAACATGGAAAACAATAATGTTATCAGAATTGATACATTTGGCGATGAAATTGAAAAGATAAGCCATGTTGACCTACTTTCAGGTGAAGTTAAAGGATCATATCACACCTATCCAATCTTCCCAGCATATGATCACGCATCAACTAGAGAACGTATTCGAGAAGCGTGTACCACAATTAAAGAAGAATTAAAGGAAAGATTAGCTTACTTCAAGGCTGAAGGTAAGCTTTTAGAAGCTGAAAGATTAGAATTAAGAACAAACCAAGATATAGAATCAATGCAAGAGTTTGGAATGTGCCCTGGAATCGAAAATTATTCAAGGCATATTGATAAAAGAGCCCCTGGAACTAGACCATGGTGTCTTATTGACTACTTCCCAGATGACTTCTTGTTGTTTGTGGATGAATCACATGTTACTTTCCCGCAATTAAGAGGTATGTATAATGGCGACCGTTCTCGTAAGGAAACGCTCGTTGAATATGGATTTAGATTACCTTCTGCATTAGATAATAGGCCTTTGAACTTTGACGAGTTCGAAAAGATCATGCCTCAAGTTATTTGCACAAGTGCTACTCCAGGCGACTATGAACTTGGCAAAACTGATGCTCCAATTGCAGAACAGATTATCCGTCCAACTGGATTATTGGACCCAACAATTGAAGTTAGGCCAACTTTAGGACAGGTGGATGACTTGTTACAGGAAATCAAGTTAAGGAATTCAAAAAATGAGAGGACTTTAATAGTCACTTTGACCATTAGAATGGCGGAAGATTTAACTACCTTCCTTAAAGAAAGAGGAATAAAGGTCGTTTACCTCCATCATGAGACCAAAACTTTAGAGAGGTCTGAGATAATTTATCAACTTCGAAAAGGTAAATATGATGTTTTGGTAGGAATTAACCTATTACGTGAAGGTTTAGACATACCTGAAGTATCATTAATTTGTATTTTAGACGCTGATAAAGAAGGCTTCTTGCGTAGTACGCGTTCACTCATCCAGGTTTGCGGTCGTGCAGCTAGAAACGCGAACGGCAAAGTTATTATGTACGCTGATACTATTACTGACTCTATGCAGAACGCTATTGATGAAACAAATCGTCGTCGTAGAATCCAAAATCAATACAATTTGGATAACGGCATTATTCCAGCAACTGTTATTAAAGAGATTAGACCTCCGATTCATAATACTGAGGATGAAATTTCTGATATCGTTAGCGCTTCTAAGAAAGCAACACGTAGTGAACTTCAAAAGAGGATCAAAGATTTAGAAAAACAAATGAAAGAAGCAGCTCGTACTTTCGATTTCGAACGTGCTGCTAAATTAAGAGATATTATTTTTGAGATGAAAGCGGAATTATAGGCAATTCAATTCTTTTATTGAATTATTTCTCCGTTTTGTATAACATTATTAAGCGAATTGACGAAAGGAAAATGAAAGCATGTTAAATTGGTACGACTGGATATTTATGGGCGTAGGCATTGTTATTATCATTCTTTGCTTATTGCAAGGTGGTAAATCTGAAGGTGCTTCTGGTGCTATTACTGGTGGTGGACTTAACGTGTTTGTCAAAACCAAAGAAAGAGGCGCAGAAAAAGTTGTTTCCATTCTTACATTAGTAATGGCAATCATCTTCTTCGTAATCGCTATCGTCATTCAAGTATCAAATACAAACGGTTCTTCTTCATCAGAAACAACCGAAGCGATTAGAATGCTTCTCTAATAGAAGAAATAATAAAAGTGCTCCGCTTGGAGCACTTTTATTATTCTATGAATAATTATGCGGATTTTTTCTTGTCATTAAGTGCTGCAAAAACAATCACTAATACACCAGTAGCTAAAACCAAGATACCCAAGATAACAAATGATGCAACAATTAAGCCATCTAGTTTAGGTGCAAAGGCAATACCTAATATACCTAATGTAATTGCAACAACCGCAACAATTGCCATGATGACAATAAGTGATTTCTTTTCTTTATAAACAATTAAAGATACAAGTTTAAATAAGCATGCAGCGCCAAACACTAATGTGAAGACAGAGATAATATATACTAAAAGTATATTTGGAATAGTAAAACCAATTCCAAATCTCGCAACCAATAATAGAATACCTGCGGAAATAATTCCTGCGCTAATCAACAAAGATGGCGTAAATCCTTTATGAGTTTCAGAAAAAATAGTAATTATTAAACTAACTAAACCTAAAACTAATAAGGAGCTAGCAATAACGATGTTAATAACATCTTGTAGCTTGCCTAAATTTAAACAAGCAAGAACGATGATTAAAATACCTAAAGCGATAATAAATGCACCAGTTGCGTATTTAATCTTTTTGTATTTTTCTAATATATTATTCATAACAAATCCCCCTATGTTTATTATAAAATAAATAAAACAAATAGTAACGAGGTAAAAATATGGAAGAAAAATTATTACGAGAATATGCCAGATTAATTGCTCGTATTGGCGGACACGTCAATAAAGGTGATGAGGTTTGGATTAATGCTGGATTAGATCAACCAGAATTTGTATATATGGTAGTCGAAGAATGCTATAAAGCAGGGGCCAAATTTGTTGATGTTAAATGGGACTACGAAGAAATGGCTAGACTCCATTATAAATATGCAACAGTTGGTGAATTATCTAAGGTTTCGCCTATGGCGTTAGCAAGATTAAAATACATGGTTAAGAAGCTTCCAACAATGATTCACCTTATATCTGATGACCCAGATGGTTTAAAAGGCGTAAATCAGGCAAAAATGGCCAAAACACATATGAAACGCTTACCTAAGATTAAAAAATACCGCGAAGCGATGGATGGCAAATACAAATGGTGTATCGCTGGTGTTCCCGGAAAAGCCTGGGCCAAGAAAATGTTCCCAGAACTAAGTGAAGAAGAAGCGATCGAAAAATTATGGGAAGCCATTTTAAAAACATCCCGTGTTGATGGTAATGACGCAATTAAAAATTGGGAAGATCATAATGCTTTCTTGATTAAGCAAAGAGATAAACTTAAATCTTTAGATTTACGTAAGCTATATTACAAAGCAAGCAATGGTACAAACTTCGAAGTTGAACTCATTCCTGGTATTAACTGGGGTGCTGGTGTTGAAGTTGCTCCTAATAAAGGTGAATTCAATCCAAATATTCCTACAGAAGAAGTGTTTACTTCTCCATACGCTGGTAGATGCGAAGGTACATTAGTGGCATCTAAACCATTAAGTTACAATGGTGAATTAATCGAAGATTTCTCAATTACATTCAAAAATGGTAAAGTCTCAGAAGTTCACGCCAGAAAGAATCAAAAATTATTAGAACATATGGTTTCTATGGATGAAGGTGCTGCACAATTAGGTGAAGTTGCTTTGGTGCCATATACATCCCCAATTAATTTAAGTGGTTTGTTATTCTATAACACACTCTATGATGAAAATGCCGCTTGTCACGTTGCCTTAGGTATTGGATTCAAAGAATTATTAGATGTTAATTTGACAACTGAAGCAGCAAAAGCCAAAGGCATCAATGATTCAATGATTCACGTTGACTTCATGGTGGGTACCAAAGATTTAGATATCGTTGGTGTTGATGCAAAAGGAAATAAACATCAAATATTCAAAGATGGTGAATGGGCTATCTAGTAATAATAGATTGTTTACTAAATAAAGTTTGATGCATTAACAAAACAAGAACGAAACTATGGTTGTGTTTAATTAAAATATCCCATATCTTTTTGAAGTCGATGATGAAGACATCAAAAAATGGGATACACTTATCGAAAAAGATCAAAATTAATTATTTAATTCCAATTAAATCTCTTAATGAGATTTTGATGCCATTAGTTAATAAAAGATTTCTATTAAAAGCATCTATCTTCTTGATGGTGCTTTTTTCTTTTAAGATTTTTCCGTTTTTATAATAATAAAACTCGTATTCTTGTCCTTGGTAGTTAACTAACTTACCATTAATCTCGTCCGCGACTTCATTGCTTATTAAAGGCTTTTCGACTTTCTCTTCGCTTTTATATAAGTTATCTAAAGTTGACCATTGATCTTCTAGGGTTTTATAAGGTGCCCATTTTTTCATTCCGCGATCACTCATTTCCTATGCCCCCCTATCTGATTATGTCTTTCAATAGCGGTGCTGTTTTCAGTTAACGCACTCGCTCTTAATAATATGTTTTTACCATATTTATCTTTGAGCTTGTCCATAGCTTTAAATAAGTCATGATTATCTTTTTCTTTTTTGGCATCTCCAAACATATCAATTTGTTTGAAACCACCATTGGAAAGCTTGCCAAAATTGATTCCAATTCTACGAATTGGCAAATCTTGAATATATTTATGTTTGATTTCCATTAAAGCATTGAACAATTCTTCTGTATCATCAGTAGGATGTAATAAAGACATTTGTCTAGAGAACCCACCCATAGTTTCTTTTGAATAACCAATATACAAAGAAACAAGTTCGCATTGTTTTCCTTCGCTTCTTAGTTTTTGTGATAAATCATCACACATTTCCCTAATAATAGTGGTAGCTTCATCTTTCTTATAGTCTTTGAATAACACTTGTCCTAGCGAAAGACTGGTGCTCTTTGGAACATATACTTCATGAACATCAGATTCATCAATTCCGTTAGCGTGAGCAATGAGTTGATCACCCATAATACCGAAGTGATCGTGTATGAAATTTTTATCAGCATTGGCTAGTTCACGGACATTATATATGCCTAAACTGTTCAATTTCACTGCAGTTCTCTCACCAATTCCCCAAATTTTAGTAAGTGGTGATATAGGCCATAACTTGGTTTTGATATCTTTTTGTTTCATTGTAGCGATGCCATTCTTTTCATGTTTGGCATATATATCTAGCGCTACTTTTGATAAGAAAAAGTTATCACCGATACCAGCGGTGGCTTGTAGTCCTGTTTTCTCTTTAATTGTTTGAATAATTTTACTAACTAACTGAAGTGGGGTCATCTTGTAGTAATTGAGATAACTAGTGATATCTAAGAATGCTTCATCAATAGAGTAGACATGAATATCTTCTTCACTGACAAAGTCCATCATGATTCTTACAACTTCAGCGGACTTCTCAATATATCTTTGCATTCTTGGAACTGCATAGACATAGTCATAACCCTTAGGTAAATCTCTAATTCTTAATCTAGAAGGAACTCCTCTAGCTTTCAAATAAGGAGACACACTTAAAACAATTGTATTATTACCTCTATCCTTATCTGCGACCACTAAAGGAGTGGTCCAAGCATCGAGGCCACGATCAACACATTCTACGAATGAATAAAAAGCTTTTAGGTCAATAACAGCGATTGTTTTATTCGGCATAGCATTATTATAAAGATAATATTTATTAATTATCAGTATTGACATGAATATAGTTTGTAATTTTTTGAAAAGATAGATAAGATAATACACGCATGGGTCTGTAGCTCATCTGGGAGAGCGCATCGTTCGCAACGATGAGGTAGCCGGTTCGATCCCGGTCAGATCCACCAATCTAGTGAAAATTATCGTCGTCGAAAGTCACTTATCCAATATTGAATAAATTGACTTATCCGACAAACATGAAAGAAGTCCTTGAAAGAGGGCTTTTCTTGTGCCTTGGATCTTTTGTATAAGTAAAAGATATCCACTCTTACTTATATGCAGACAAAGAAATATCA
>JAEDDA010000033.1 GCA_016298185.1 Bacilli bacterium
CAATATTAACTCCAAGTTTTGCTAGTTATATTGCTTATCATAAATATGAATTAGGTATCCCTTTCCATCATTTATCAAAACATATTAGTAACACTCTTAAGATAGATGTTTCTAAACAAGATCTCGCCAATTATATGATGAGAAGTGCTGAAGCGCTAGAGCCAGTGTTTGAAAGAATGAAACTAGACTTAGTTAATAATGCTCCTAAAGTGATACATTCTGATGAAACGACACTAGTAGTAAATAGGCAAGATGAAGATAGCAAAGATAGAAAGAAAAACTATGTCTATGTCTACTCAAGTAGTTTCTATGATAAGAATCAAATCAATATTTATGAATTTAATAAAACGCGAAATATTGATCAAACTGCTAGATATCTAAAAGATTATAAGGGCTATGTGATATGCGATGATTTTTCTGGATATAATCGCTTAAGAAAAGAACATCCTAATATCAAATTAGCTAGGTGCTGGGCTCATGCAAGAAGAAGATTCGCTGATATTGTTAAGGATATGCCAAAAGAAAATAAGCAAAAAAGCATTGCTTACAAAATACTTTTAGCTATTGAGAAGTTATTTGAAAATGAGTCTAAATATCGTAAAAACCATTTAAATCCACTTCAAATTAAAGAAAAACGTAATGAAGATGATATTAAAATCATTAACCAAATACATGATTTAGTATTTACCGCTAATCCGAAAAAGGAAAGTTATTTAGAAGGTGCGATAAATTATGTGAAGAAAATTTGGGATGATTTGTTAACATTTCTAGAAGACGGCCATATCGAATTAACAAACAACGTTGCTGAACGCGCAGTTAAGCCATTTGTGATCCAAAGGAAAGTATTTCAAACTTCTGGTAGTTATTATGGAGCTAGATACACAACAATACTCTTCTCAATTATTAGAACTGCGATTATTAACTGTCTGAATGTTGAAGCCTATCTTTCTTGGGTATTAAGTAACATAAATAATCTTCCAATTGATGATCTATTGCCTTATTCAGATTCCGCTAAAAGATTCAAAATCGAGATTGATGGTTGAAGTTCACCGCCATCCACCGCAATGAAGAATTGAACCATAAAAGTAAAAACCCAGGCACCGAACGCTTGGGTTTTTAACTAGTCTAGTGTGAAACTTTGACTTTTACGATCTTTTAAGTGCAACTTGCACTTTAAGATTGCACTTTAAAGTATTTTATTTACTTGTACTTGTTATTATGTTTGACACATTTATATTAGTATTGAATGTTAGATTAAGCCGTAACAATAATTCCTAGATAAGGTATAAAAATTGTATATTAGGCAAATTTTTTATTATTAAAGAAAATACAAATAATCAAATAAACATTTATGTTTATTAATTGATTATGAATTTTTTAATTATTGAAAATAATCACTAGATGTGAAGATAATAACTTTGTTATCATAGTAGAGCTTTAAGGATAAAAAATGAGCAAGCCGATCATCACCATGAAACGATATGAAATGAAATATGTTCTAACTGAAGAACAATATGAATTTTTGGCTCGTGAATTAAAAGGTCATATGAAAGTAGATCAGTATGGTCTAACTTCTATTGCTACAATTTATTATGACACGCCTGATTATCGTCTTATTAGAGCTTCAAATGAAAAACCACCTTTTAAGGAAAAGATTCGTTTAAGAAGCTATGGCATTGTAAAAGAAAATGGAGAAGTCTTTTTAGAATTAAAAAGAAAAGCCAATAAAGTTGTCTATAAAAGAAGAGTGGCAACAACTGAAGATAATGTTAACAAATTCTTCTCTTACGAAGAAGATGTTACAGCAGATGGTCAAATCGCTCGTGAATTAACTTACGTTAGAAATTATTATAAAAATCTTGTTCCAGCAATCTTAATTATCTATGACCGCATCGCCTATTATGAGCCAAATGGTGATTTAAGATTAACAATTGATTTTAATCCTAGATACCGCACTAATGAGCTTAATCTACATACGTCTATGGAAGGAAAATCTCTTCTTCCTAGTAGTGGCGCAATCTTAGAAATTAAAGTTCAACAAAGTATGCCTTTATGGCTAAGCGATATCTTATCAAGAGGGAAAATATATAAATCGAGCTTTTCAAAAGTTGGAAGAGCTTATCTAGATCAAATGCAAATATTAATGAAAGAGAGGGTTTGATATGAATTCATTATTCAAGTATTTTGCAAGTTCTAATCATTTACTTGCCGCATTAGTAATCATTGGTATTACATTAGTAATATCCTTTGTTTATGCCTTGCTTATATCTATAAAACTTAGATCGACAAAAAGTTTCTTTATTTCACTTGTCCTTTTATCGGTTGTCACAAGCGCAATTATTGCTGTTATGACTATCTTTTTAACAGGAGAAACATCTAACGCTATGCGTATTGTTACTATCGCTGTTGCTTTAGGATTAGTTAGATTTAGAAGCACCAATGGTAGAGCTGAAGAAATGGTCTTATTATTCGCTAGTGTTGCTATTGGCCTATTATCTGGTTTAGGTTATGTAGTGGTTTCAGCAATAGTCGCTATATTTGTTGCCATTATCTATATCTTATTAGCTCATTTAAAAATATTTGAAGGTAAACGCTTTAGAGACGATAAATTATTAAAAATCACCATCCCTGAATCACTTGAATATAGCGAAGTCTTCGATGATACATTTAAGCGTTATTTATCTGACTATGAACTTATTGAAGTTAAAACAACAGATTTGGGAAGTTTATTTAAATTATCTTATAAGATAAACTTAAAAAACAAATTCGGAGAAAAAGAATTGATTGATGAATTAAGAACCAAAAATGGTAACTTGGAAATCTCAATTCTTCCATATACTGGTGATGAGAGAAATATATGAGAAAAAAACTTATGAAAAAGACAATATTTATTATTCCAATCTTTGTTTTATCGTCTTTATTTCTTGCTAGTTGTAATGGTTCAGTAAATACAGCTGATGTGACTGATAGTGGTTTTACAGAATCAGTTACTATTCTTGATGACACAATTACTGCTGATTTTACTTTGCTTGATAGTTCATCTAATCCAATTAGTCCTGTTGGTGGAGTTTATTCAATTACAAGTGCTGGTATTTACACCGCTAGTGGAAAACTTAACAACGGCCAAATCTATATAAACGCACCATCAAGTCAAGTGGAATTATATTTATCTAATGTCTCTATTGCTAACGATAGTGTGTCCCCAATCTTTGTTGAAAACTGCACTGATTTTGATTTAAAAGCATTAAATGGTAGTGTTAACTACATCTACGATAACCGCACAGCTGATTATTCTCTAAGTGACACCGATGGACGTGGAGCAGTTTATGTTGCTAATGGCGATTTAAAAGTTAAAGGTAGTGGCACTTTAATAATAACTTCTTTAGCCAATAGCGGTATACATGGAAAAGATAATGTTACTGTTCAAAACGTCACAATGTTAATTAAAGCCGTTAATAACGGAATTAGAGGCAATGACAAAGTCACCATTAAAGAAAATCCCGTTATTGGCATCGTTTGTGGCAATAACGGCATTGTAACTCATAATTCAAATTTATCTAATAGTGGTGATAACCATGGATATATTTATATTCAAGGCGGTTCATTAACTATTAATTCATATGGAGATGGTATTGACGCTGCTTATGCCATAGAGATTTCTAGTGGCACCGATAGAGAAGGCAATACATATACTCCTTCAATTGATATTTATACAAATAAATATTCCTCATATACTGTTTCTTCCTCACCTTCTTTAGTTAGAGGAGGTCCAGGTGGTCATGGTGGCCCAGGAGGTGGCGGTTTTGATGGTGGAGGTATGGAAGGAGGAACACCTGCTGAAAAATCAGATACTTCCGCAAAAGCTTTAAAAGCTAATGAACATATCAATATTTCTGCTGGTCAAATATACACCTATACATATGATGATAGTATTCACACTAATACTAATTCATTAGATACAAGTGTTACATATTCCGCAAATATAAATATTAGCGGAGGTACATTAAGACTAAAAGCTAGTGATGATGCTATTCATGCTGATAAAACTTTAACAATTAGTGGTGGAGATATCACTGTCATTGAATCGCATGAAGCTCTTGAAGCTAATATTATTAATGTCTCTGGTGGTATTACTAATGTCTTTGGAAGTGATGATGGAATCAATGCTTCAAGTGCAATTAATGTTAGTGGTGGATATTTAGAAGTTAGCGCTAATCCTAATGGTGATACTGATGGTATCAACTCTAATGGAACATACACTCAAACTGGTGGTGTTGTTATTGCTAAAGGACCTAACTCAAGAATGGCGGCCGCTATTGATACCGATGGCGCAGCTTCTATAAGCGGTGGCACAATCATTATCTTAGGTGAAATAGGTGAAAGAGGTTTAACGAAAGGAAGTGGAATCTCATCATATTCTTTATCGCTCCACGCTTCCGGCAATCACACAATTAAGATTGATTCAGTCAGTTATACAATTTCTAACCAATATAGCTATGGAAAAACCCAATGCTATAGTTCGGTTAAAGTAAGTGCTGATGTTAATTAACTAATTTAATACACTGTTTCATAAATTAACATAATCAAAAGAAAAGAATTGGTCAGGTGTAAAAGCCTGATTTTTCTTATTAGCGAATGGTTTTAAACACGACATAATTGTGAATGGAGATTTTTAGCTGCTGCTTATTAAGTAAAACCAACATTATTATAATTAAGTCACCTAGATTGGTGACTTTATATGTTAATATGTTCCTATAAGGTAATAATGAAATTTAAATTTCTTGTTTTATAGTATAAAAAAGAGGTGAAAATCTATGAAAAAAGTGTTGGCTAAAATACTTGTATTCTGCAGTGCTTTTACACTTACTGCATGTGATTTTTTGGCGTTTTTAACATCGAATGATCTAGGAAACGGCGGTGGTGTTGGAGATTATCCTCCCGCTTCTTCAGCGACAGTTTCATCGGTTTTAATCACTAATAACAAAACATATTGTATTGGCGATTCTTATAGCAATGATGACAATGTCATTACAGTTAACTACAACAATGGAACAAGTAGCGAAGTTCCTTCTTCATATATAAGAACTTCTAAAATCACTGATCCTTTAGGCCAAACTTTTTCTAAGTCATCACAATTTAATAGAGCGGGCAGTTATTACCTCGAATGTACAGTAAGAGTGGAAGGTGTTAACTATAACGCCGAAACTAATTTTTCTGTTCAGTCAGGTTTTGTAACAACGGGATTTACTCTAGAATCTTTTGAATTATCAAGCACACCAGCATTCCGTTCTGGAGAAATAGTGAATGATCGTTTAGATAACCTTAACTTCTTACTCCACTGGAACCACGGTGATGAATATTACATTTATAACAAGAGTACTGACATCACTGACTTCACTTTCTCAGTAAAAAAAGAAGGCGATGGCCTTAACGAATATATTGATGAAAAATTAGAATCAGGAACTTCATATAGTTTGATTATTTCTTATGGTGCGATGTCATATACATATGATTTCACTATTTCAAATAATTACTATCGTTTGAATTCTGAAGATATCAAAAAAACATATTCCAGTCTTGAAGAAAACCTCTCTCCACAAACAGGAGGCTGCGTTTCTCCTTCGAAAGGCAGTGTGAAGATGCTTATTATCCCAATCACATTAATAGGAAATTATACCGATACCTGGACCACCGAAAGATTATCGGAAATCGACGGTTACTACTTTGGTATGGATACGGACAAAATTTCCCTTAAAAAATACTATGAAACCGCATCATTTGATCAAATGAATGTTTCTGGTTTAGTCACCGAACCATACACAGAAACAAGTACCTCATTAACATCCTCTGCGATTCAAAGTGATACTTCATATGCCAAATTGTTCCAATTAATTGAAAACGCTGTTAATTACATTAAAACCAATTACCCATCAATTAATTTAGATGATTATGATTTGAATGACGATGGTGCGATTGATAACATCCATTTGATTACCAATTTCAACACCAAATCTTATGGAGACGCCACTGGTGAAAGTCCATGGAGTACACCTTTATGGCCACATAAATATTCAACTGGAAACACCGGAACAAAAACGTCACCTGTGGCTAATGTTTATTCCATCAGCTCAATCAACCATGTTTACGATAGTATTACAGCTATTCACGAACAAGGACATATTTTTGGTATTGATGACTATTATGATTATGGCCAAACCGATGTCGATTATGTTGGATGTGCGGATATGCAATCTCTTAACATATTTGACTGGAACTCTTATTCCAAATTTAGCGTTGGTTGGATTTCCCCATATGTTGTTACCGGACCAACGGAATTAACACTTCAAGCAGCATCAATTAATGGCGATTGCTTAGTGGTTCCTGCCAATCCAGAAACATTCAGCAATAGTGCATTTGATGAATACTTCTTAATTGAATTATTCTCTCCTTATGGAAATAACATCATGAACTATCCAGTTAATGGTGCTTATAAAGGTAATGCTTGGGAATATTATTCAGACCGTTACGGTGATTTAGGTAGTTATGGTGTGCGTTTATATCACGTTAACGCTCAGTTATATAGATATACTGGTGTTGGTTTTGTTCCATACGATGATAATGAAATACCAAATTGTTACCTTTATCAACCAACAGACAATAATATTTATGACTACTCAAATAGAGCTAATGTCTTTGATGATTATGCAGACTTCAAACAATTAGCAGTTATTCAAAGAGGCGGTGTAGATACATTCGGCAGTACCGATTCTGGAGCAAGACACTTCTTGTCTAAGAATGACTTATTCCGTCAAGGCGATGTCTTTACATTTGATGCCTATAAGCAATTCTTAACGAAGACAAACACTGTTCCAACCACAATGAACAATGGAGAAATATTCCCATATAAAATTACATTTACAGAAATGAGCGCTACTCAAGTAACAGTGAAAGTTGAATTAGCGTAACAATTCAGAATTTATTTATATAAATATTTATTATTTATTAGATAGGTATATAATAATTAAAAATTAAAGAAAGGATTTAATACTATGGAAGGTTATAAGAAATGGGTTGATGGTCTTGGAAAAGGCTTAAGAATTCTTTTCGCTATTTTTGTGTCTATCATTTATTTCCTTTACCGTTTATTCAACCTAATCGAAGAAAAAGCTCAAAACAAGGATCACTTAATCTATCTCATTCTTAACGTTGTCCCAATTGTTTCTTTCGTTGTTTGGGTTCTCGATCTTGTTGCCGCTATTAAAGGCGCTCCAGTCCCATTAGAATTTGGCAAAAAAGAAAAAGAACAACCAGTCGAAGAAGCAAAAGAAGTTGAAGAAGAAAAAGCTGAATAATCAGTTTTATCTAAAAAAGGAAGACCGTCATTTAATGGCGGTTTTTTCATTATTCAGAATAGAACTGTTTAATCTTTAATGACATATATGGGATGTTATAGAAGTTTGCGAAGTCGTATTGACCAGCAGTTTCAGTAACTAAACTATAATCTACTGGAACACCAAATTCATAATCGGTTCCATCAAGTCCCATAAGGTGATCTTGGCAAGATAATCTAATATATAAACCTTCTGCGCTTGAGGCATCGATAACCGCACAAGAACCTCCACCGGATTTATCACCTAATAAGGCGATTCCGCTTTCTTTTGCTTGTGCTGGTAATAAATTACCGCAAGAGAAGGAATAGCCGGAACAAAGGACCGCAAAGTTGAAATTGTAGTGAACTTCTGCATCTTGTTCATCAAACTTTCCATCGAAGTTCTTATCGAATTCATAATTAACGGTAATTTGTCTTTCGTTAACTGTGTCGTAAGAGTGTTGATATGTATTACCATTCATTAAACCCATAAATGCACAAACGATATCACCGTATCCGCCTGGGTTTAAACTGATATCAACAACAACGTTTTTAACTGAAGAATATCCTTATATTTTTCGAGCATTCTTTTGAAATTGCCGACTGCATCTTTAGGCATTTGATTGGTTAATGGATTTTTGTAGAAATCATTCCAATCATAGATATCAAAATCAAATTGATCCATTCTATAGAACAATGTGTCACCTTTAAGTTCATAACTATTCTCGGCAACATTTGGTCCAGATTGTCTAGCATCATAAAGACCATAAATATAACTAGAGTTAATATTTCTTGGTGCTTCGTATTTCGATTTTTGAAAATTAATGTTATTTAATACTTTAGTGACTTTGGAACTCAAAGAACTATTTGAATATAAATAATAACTCGTTCCAATATCCGCGACTGAGTGACCAGCATCCGATAAGAACGCTGAAAGCATTTTAATACCTGCTAAATACTCTCACTGTAATCAGTAGACATTAAGAATTCTCTAGCTTGTTTTGTGACTTCGTTACGTTCTTGTAAGACCTTGTCTAAGTCCCTATATTGTTTTAATTCTTCATGGAGATATTCTCTTCCTGGCAAACCATAATACGTATCAATTAAGAAACATAATTCACCATATGAGAATAAGGCCTCTTCCTTAGTTCTAGTTCCTTCTTTGAATGTTTTATTGAGGCCACTCATATAACGACTGTCATACATTAAAGAACCAGTCTCCCAATGAGGATCATTTGGATCAATGAAGTAAATAGAATCATTTGTGCAGAAACATGTAATCATGGTTGGTCCCATGAACATATTGCTAGCTGTGGCAACTGGAAGAAGAATATCATCATCTTTACCAATCAAGTTGATGTTATATTTTTTGAAATTAATTGTTTTAGGTTTTGGTGCTTCGGTAGCAGTTACATTTTTCACTTTTAAAAATGGCGCACCATCAAAGTAAACATTAGAAACATTGTCTTGTCTATAAATAGTGGAACTGATGAAATTTTGATAATCCGCGCATGTTAGTGTGTCGTTTTCTGTATCAATAGCGGCAACTTCACCATTTGCACTTGTGACTGTGTATTTATGCTTTTCACCTTGAAAAATTGTTAAATCATGTTTGGTTAATAATTTGTAATAAGTCTTTAAAGAGATGTATGGAGTATTAAGTAAAATATCATTTCTATAGAAAACCTCAGTCTTGATACTCTCGGAATTCGTATAGTGATAAGTTGTCATTTCTTTGGATGTTAATTTGATTTTGTCATCAGATTTAGCACCGCTAGCAGGAACACATCCCACTAATAATGAACAGATAATTGGGAATATTGAATATTTGATTTTCATAACTACCATCTCTCCCTAATAATTGTTTGTATTTTAATACAATAGGGTAGCCATAACAATAACAATCATCGCCTTAATATAATCGAAACAAAAGTTCAAAATGGCAAACAAAACTAATGAGACAAAAATACCATGCTATAATAAAAAAGTATCTGTTTAACAAATAATGTAATCTAGCCATGTACTTGGTTAGATTTTCTTTT
>JAEDDA010000012.1 GCA_016298185.1 Bacilli bacterium
TTGCTTCTTTTTGTCGTATCTTTTTATAAAAATTTATAAGATAATAGTTGTATGATACCTTCAATAATTCTCTTAGTTCTAGGCGCAGCGATGTCGGTTGTTTTCATCGTTAGCAAAGTCATCAATTACTCATTAAAGACAATCATCTTTAAAACCATTGCCTCACTTTTCTTCGTGGCATTAGGCATTTTGGACTTCTGTTTAAATCCTCATGGATATTTCCTCTTCAAATTATTTATAGTTCTAGGTTTATTTTTTGGCATGCTTGGTGATTTCTTTCTAGGCTTTAAATACATCACCAGTGGAAAAGTGAAAAAAGCTTGGATATTAATCGGAATGTTTGCCTTTGCTTTAGGCCATATCTTTTATATCGCAGGTATTCTTGCGGGATTTTATGTTCCAGGCAACGCAATCTTTATTATCTTGCCATTTACTTTGCCAATCGTATTCATTTGTGTTTATATGCTTATCGCTAGAAAAGTGGGAATTTATTTTGGGAAGGGAATGTTGCCATTTGGTATCTTCTATTTATACTGCTTATCTTCAGTGGTATTCTCATCATTATGCATGGCGATTCTTCATCAATTTTCGATGTCCACGCTTATAATGTTTTTTGTTGGCGTGGTATTCTTCGCATCAAGCGATATGATGCTTACAGGTGCCTATTTCAAAGAAGGAAAAAGATCAGGCGCATATATGGCGACATATTCAGTGTTCTACTATATCGCTCAATTTGTGATCGCTTTCTCGATATTCTTCTTAGTGTAGAATTTAATGAAATTAGCATGAAAAATCCACCGCGATAGTGGTTTATTTTAATAACGGTGAATATAACATATAATAAAACCAAATATGAATAAGAAATCTACGATAGAAACTGAAAGAATCATATTAAGAGAATTCAAACTTGGTGACGAGTATGAAATGTTTTCTAACTGGGCAAATGATCCAGAAGTAGTGAAATATCTAACTTGGCCAATCCATGAAAATATCGAAGTTACAAGAAGCATTATTCAAAGTTGGGTTAATCAATATCAAGATCCCAAAACTATTAGATTTGGAATCACATTAAAAGATACTGGTGAATTAGTGGGTGGTATTGATGTTGTTCATTATATTGATGGTGTCCCAGAAGTTGGCTATTGCTTAGCAAAGAAGTGTTGGAACAAAGGAATAATGACTGAAGTCTTTAGTGCTTTTAGAGATTATTTATTTACAATTGGTTTTAAGAAAATAACTATCCGTGCGGAAGTAGAAAATATAGGTAGTAATAGAGTTATTCAAAAATGCGGATTCAAATTGGTGGAAACTGTTCATCTAAATGAACCAAGATCTTGGAATATCAACTGTTATGAACTAAGTAGAATACTAGAAACTGATAGATTAGTTTTAAGACCAATGTCTGATTCTGATTATAAATCACTTCAAGAGGTACTCTCAGATCCTGAAACAATGAAATATTATGCCGCACCTTATGATGAAGCGGGTGTGCAAAAGTGGATTGATTGGTGCAAAGCTAGTCAGGCTAAAAGAGGTTTCTCCCTTTGGTCAGTTATTCTCAAAGAAACTGGTCAAATGATTGGTGACTGTGGGGTTTCAATGCAAATTATCGATGATGAAATTAGACCAGAGATTGGTTATCACTTGAATAAGAAATATCATCATCAAGGCATAGGTAAAGAAATGACTCAAGCGGTAAGAGATTATTTCTTCACTCATTTTAATGACAATGAAGTTTATTCCTATATGGATAAAGATAATCTCCCTTCCTATAAAACCGCAGAAGCAAATGGTATGACATATCTTCATAATTACATCACTAAAGATGGGGAAGAATGTAGAGTCTATCGCATCACGAGAAGTGAATGGGAAAATATAAAAAAATAACCACCTAATTGGTGGTGTTTTTTAAAAAGAGATTGATAAGGTTAATGTTAATAACGCGACAGCGATAATAGGTAGCGATATAATCGCACCATATTTGATGAAGTCTAAGAATGAGTACTTAGTTTGATGCTCATTAACAAGATTGGTGAACATAATGCCTGCGAGTGCGCCAGTAGGTGTTAAGAAAGCACCGATGTTGCTACCAATGATTGAGGCATAAACCGCCATATTGTTATTACACATATTGGAGTAAAGAATACTCATTGGAATATTGTTAATTAGGTTAGAAACAATGAAACTGGAGAAACCATATGTCCAAATAGTATTTGTATGACTTAATATTTCTGCAAGTTTTTCAGATATACCTTGATAATTAATTGCTACAACCACAACAAACATTGATAAGAAGAATGGAATAAGCGGATATGGTAGTTTCTTTAAAGAACCAGTTAGATAGGTCCAATTCTTTTTACTGACTAAACACATTACTAAAGTAAATATGAGCAAAGAAGAAGCGCAAATGAAGGATATTAACCACATTTCGACATTAATATAACTTGATATAATCAAAAACACTAAACAAGTTAGTAAATGACCAAGTCCCACGAACAAAGCAATCTTGTTTTCAATATGGACTTCCTCATCCACAAGTTGGAGTGGTGTCTTAAGTTTTCTGAAGAACACTAATAATAAGACAGCGTATTCAATTAATCCCGCACATAAAGTTGGTAACGCCATGATTTTGAAGTAATCGAAGAAAGCAATATTCGCAGATGTTGCTAAATATATATTTGTGGGGTTACCAATAATTAGCATTAGTGACCATGTATTAGCTGCAGAAAATTCCGCGACTAGATATGGGATTGGATTAATCTTTGAATTTTTACAAAAGAAACATATAAATGGAGTGAATGTAAGAATCACAATATCATTAGATGTGAATATAGTTAATGCTGCGGTTAATAAATAAAAAATAGTGAATAAAGCAAACTGATTATTCTTTGCTTTTTTGGCGGCAAAGTTCGCTAAAAATTTGAATAATCCAACTTCATCTAAAAAAATCGACAAACATGTCATAGAAAAGAACAAGATAATAATCTTTATTGGATTAATCGTGGTGTTATTTGTTAACTCAGACCAAACTTCTTTTATTGGTGCTAATCCACTAGCTAAAAGAATAATTGCGCCAGTTAAGGCAATTAACCAATAAGTGGATATAGAAAACTTACCAATCTTAATTTTTGGAAAGAAAAGGATTGATAGTGTGACGGATATGAATGTAATGCTAGAAATAATAATTGTTGGGATCATAAGAGCACGAGTGCTATTATGCGCCTTTTTTAATAAAGATGTATTAAATATTTATTTAAGCGATTTAAAAAAGTATCTAATATAAAACAATTTTAAGTTATAAAGCATAATATATTTAAATAATATTGAAAAATCTAAAAATATTTATATTTTTATATAAAAAATCATATATTTTTGTATATTCATAAGTTTGTTTCTTTTACATATCGTGTTATATTTTTCTCACAAACAAAAAATGGTTTCTCATTATTGTTCCTTAGGGGGGTTTACAATATGAAGAGTTTTATTAACGCTGCAGACTATGTTGAATTAGCAATTTCAGAATGCGGCAAAGAAGAATGCGTAAAAAACAAAGTTGTCTGTTTAGGACAAAGAGATTTTCATCTATTCCATTATGTTTTAATGGGCAAAGGAACATTAGAAATTAACAAAAAGGAATATCTTTTAACAAAGGGGTCAATTTTCTTTATTCCTGCACACGTCGATGCCTTCTATTATCCAGATAAAGATGATCCATGGGTTTATGAATGGGTTGGATTTACCGGTTCAAGAGTGGATTCATATATAGATGAATTGGGATTGTCCGCTGATCATCCAATTGTTGTTGATAGAAATAAAACATATCGCCAATACTTCAACTCCATTGTTAAGAGATATGTAAATAATGGTTATTCCGATATCTCATCACTCGGTGCTTTATATCAATTATTTGGTGAAATGATTTATGAAAAATCTGGTGATCAAACAATGTCTAAAACATCAGTGACCGTTCAATTAGCAAAAGACTTCATTAAATGTAACTATCGCGCAGATATCACAATTGAAGATATTGCTAAAAACGCAAACGTCACACCTAATTACTTATCCGCAATCTTTCAAAAAGAAGAGAATATGACCACGAAGAGATATTTAACCAAAACAAGAATGACTCAAGCTATGTCCTTATTAAAAAGTGGCAAGATGAAAGTTAAAGATGTTGCGGAAGCAGTGGGATATCCAAACCAACTTCACTTCTCTAACGAATTTAAGAAATATTTTGGTAAATCACCAATTGCCTATTTAGGCGAAGAAAATAAAAGATGAATAAGCTATTCAAATTGGATAGCTTTTTTCTTTTTGTTTGTTTAATACAAAACTATAATGTTATTTAGCGAAGGTAATTAACTATGATAGCGATTGGAATTGATATTGGTGGTACCTCAATTAAAGGTGCTGGAATCACAAAAGAAGGCAAAGTATTAGATGTCTTTTCTATGCCTGTAGATAAAGCGGATACTCAAGAAGCCACGATTAATAAATTAATTAATGCAGTTAACGTTTACGTTAAAGACCAAGGGTTTAAAAAAGAAGAAATCTTAGGTATTGGCTGTGGTGTTCCTGGAGTTATGGACACAAAAACCGGTATTGTTACTTATTCCAATAACTTAAGATGGTTTGATTTACCAATCGTTGAAATGTTAGAAAAAGGGACGGGCCTAAAAGTGAGAATCACTAATGATGCAAACGCTGCAGCATTAGGTGAAGCAAGATTTGGCGCTGGTAAGAAATATAAGAACATCATCATGATCACCTTAGGTACAGGTGTAGGTGGTGGTATCGTTATCGATGGCAAATTATTCGAAGGCAACTTAGGCAAAGGTGCAGAACTTGGCCACTCCGTATTAGTGATGGATGGCGAACAATGTTCATGTGGCAGAAAAGGTTGCTTTGAAGCATATGCATCAGCAACTGCGTTAATTAGAGATACAAAACGCGCAATGGAGCAACACAAAGAATCCAAGTGTTGGGAAGTAGCAGAAAAGTTGGGTAAGATTGATGCCCGTGTGGCTTTTGAAGCTGATAGATTAGGCGATGAAGTCGGCCACCAATTAGTGGAAAACTACGTGAAGTACTTAGGTGAAGGATTACTCAATTATTTCAATATCTTTAGACCAGAAGCTTTGATTCTTTCTGGTGGTATCGCAAACGAAGGCGAATATTTATTATCAAGATTAAGAAAGTACTTTGAACTATATAATTACGGTTTCCAAGGAACACCAAAAGTTGATTTACTTGTTTCTGAACTAGGATATGATTCCGGCAAGATTGGTGCTGCAGCATTATTCTTCTAAAATATCATTGAGCCGCGATTTGCGGCTTTTTTATTTGTAAAATTTACGTATGTGCGCGTCATTCAAGGTTAATGACCGCGTGCGCGACCCTCAATTTTTTGTTTTTACAAAGTAATATTTTATGTAAAATAATCAATGTTGAGAGGTACAAATAATGAAAGTACAAAACAAACATCTAGTTATTTTATTTAGCGTTTTACTCTTTGGTGGTCTTTGGGGATTAGTTGAAGCCTCTTTAGGCACTCTCCTCCATATGATTCCACACGGAGCAAGACTTATTTTTTGGTCATCCACAACAGTCTTATTACCAATCGCTTATTTCTTAATGGGCGCTTGCTATAAGAAAACAGGTGCCGCTAGAAGTATTATCTATATGGGCCTTCTTGCCAGTGGCATTAAATTAATTAGCGCACTTATTTTTAGAAGCAAATTAGAACCAGCGCTTTATATGTTAGTGGAAGCCGCTTGTATGAGTTTATCTTTATTAGCGATCCGTCCAAAGAAAGTTATTTCCTTTACAGGTTTAGGTGCATTTATTCTTGCTAGTACATCATACTTATTATTCACAACATTCTATCGTTTATCCGGAACAACCGAAATCACTAGCCAAGTAGTGGTTGATAACATTACAAAATACGTCTTTACCTATAACTGTGTCGCTATTCTTTATGCTTTTGTAGTCGGTGCAGCAATCTTTGGATTAATCAAATTATCTGAAAAGTTCTCATGGAATATGGAAGGCGTGAAGAAAATCATTTATTCACCAATTACCGCAGGTGTTGTTGCTACAGCAATGGTGGTAGTAACAATGGTTCTCCATTAATATTATTTATTTATAAATAAAACCAACTCAAGCCGAGTTGGTTTTTTTATTCAAATTTGATTTTGTCGTTGATTGTTTTGATTTTTTCAACGCTGCATTTTACAACTTGTCTATCGAATGTTACGAATCCATTTAATTCATCTTCAACATCGCTCAGTTGTGTATAGATAGATGCCGTTAATCCTTTACGGATATTCTTGATGATATCTCTATCAATCATCTTTTCATAAGCATCTAACCATTTGTCTGTATTCTTATAGACCTTATAAGTATGTTTGCCTTTTCTCATATGATCTCTAATTGGTAAGACAAGACCACCAAATTCAGAAATAACAACCGCGCGGTTTTTCACTTTGCTTGCGCTTGGCATTTTCACTTTTTTAAAATACACGTGCAATGATTTAACATCACTAACGCCTTGGTCGTGCCAACCAGAAGCGTGGTCGAATAATCTAGTTTTATCCAAATCTCTTAAACCATAGTAGATATCTTTTGCGTCGAATTGTCCCCAGCCTTCATTAAAGATGGTCCACAAGACAATTGATGGAGTGTTATATAAGTAGTTAATAATATCACGGAATTCTTGTTTAGCTTCAATGCGGCCTTCCATGTCATTTCTTCCAAACGCGGAATAACGATTATCTTTTTTATGTTTACCAGTGATAAGTGGTTTTAACACAATTGAGGCTTTATATTTACCGCCTCCATTAATGAAGTCTTGCCACACTAACAAACCCATGCGATCACATTCGTAATACCAACGTGGCATTTCAATCTTAATGTGTTTTCTAACTGTATTAAAACCTAATGATTTGATAAGTCCTAAATCGGAAACGTAATCCTGGTAGGATTCTGGCGTATATAAGCCACCTTTATAGTAACCTTGATCAAGAACACCTTTCATAAAATAAGGTTTGTTATTTAAAGCAATTACCTTATGTCCGTTATACATCATCGTGGAGACTTTTCTCATTGCGAAATATGATGTCACTTCATCGCCTTTTGTTTTCACACTAAAGCGATATAAGAATGAATCTTCAGGTGACCAAAGATGTGGATTTTCTACGTGATAGCTAACTTCCTCATTTGTGGGGATCGCTTTTTCTTTACCGAAAATTTTGATGGTCGCTCCTGGAGCGTCACTAATAACATTGATTCTAATCTCGCTATTATCGACATCTGGGGTGATTCTTAATTCTTTAATGTAGTCGTTAGAAACACTTTCTAACCACACAGGCATATAAATACCTGATTGAGGGGTATACCAAATACCACCTCTTTTGATTTTTTGTTTACCTCTTGAGAAGTGGGATGTATCAGTCATATCTCTCACTTTTACAAGTAAAACATTCTCTTGTTCTAAGAAAGGTTTAATATCAAATTCAAATGGAAGGTAACCACCGACATGTAAACCTAAATGTGCATCATTTAAATAGACATCCGCGAGTTGATCTACACCCATAAAGTGGAGAATAACTTTATCTTTGATAAATGATTTATCTAGCGAAAACTTTAAACGATAATATAATCTCTCATCTGGTTGAAGAGTTCTATTAACGCCACTGAGTTCTGTTTCTGGAGAGAAAGGAACCATGATTTTACCATCAAAAGTATCAGGGACTTTTTTGTCTTTTCTGATAGCGTATTCCCACTCACCATTTAAGCAGAGATAACTACTTCTAACGAGTTGTGGTCTTGGATAATCAAT
Source organism: Bacilli bacterium (assembly GCA_016298185.1). GTDB lineage: Bacteria > Bacillota_I > Bacilli_A > RFN20 > CAG-826 > RUG13091. Next base: position 7,841 of record JAEDDA010000012.1, read on the forward strand.
CAGCGGTTTCGTCGATCTGTTCATTAGCTTTAATTTGTCTTTCTTTTTTAATAATAATTAAAGTTGGAATTATTGCAAGAAGAATAACTAATCCCGCAAATAAGAAAATAAATGAGTTTGGTTTAATAACTGTTTGCTTATACTCATTTACATATGTTTGAGCGTTAATATATGAAACGCCTCTACCGATATATGGGCCTGTGACCATTGGAATAAGAACGATAAAAATCATTCTTACGCCTTGGAATAAACCAACTTCATTGTTAGGAGTGAAGTCTCTAACTTTAGCACCTAAAACTGCTGTGCCAATCATGTATCCGGACATCATAATGGTGCCTGCGATCATGACGCCACCCATAGCAAAGTTCTTTTGTACAAAGAACATGCCAATAGCGCCACCAACAGTGACGATAATGGCAGGAATCATAATTTTGTTTTTGCCAATACGATCCATGAATAAACCAAAGACAACTGTAATAGCGGAAGCAAGAATTAATGTGACACCTAAAGCAATTGTGAAGTCTAAATCTTTAATCTCTAAAACTTGGTCAATGTAGACCATGAGATATGGCATAAAGACTTGAATACCGATAGAGAACACCATAAAGGTGATTAGGACTAAATAAAGTAGTGGATTGCTCTTAATAACTTTTGGTCTAAAACCATAGAATATATTGTTAATATATGGTTCCGATTTATTTGGTTGAACAGTATCTTTTGGTAATAAGAAGATGCTGATAATGCCAACAATCGTTGTAAGACCACCGATAACTAAGAAGAATACTAACCAGTTTCTCTTACCTTCGGAGGTTAAAGCGCCATCTAAACCAACAACCGCAATCATTGCGATTAACGGAAGAATGGATAAAACACTTTCGACCTTACCGCGGTTGCTTTCTTGTGTATTATCTGTGACAAAGGCATTAAATGCCGCATCATTAGCGGTACTACCAAAGAATGTCATAATACAGTCCATAACTACAATCATGATACCTGCCGCCATTGCGGAACCAGCAACAATACTGAGTTTGGAATGCGGATTTAAGAATGCGAACAAGATAATAGAAATACCCCAAAGGATATAACCGAAGGAGATGAAGGCTTTTCTTTTACCCAATCTATCGCTTAATGCGCCCATCAACAAAGTTGTTAATGTCGCTGCGGCTGCACTTGCGGCAACCATCGCTGGAATGAAATTGTAGTTTTCAGTACATTCGAAAACATACAAGTTAAAGAAGTTGTTTTCAATGGCCCACGCTAATTGACCGACAAATCCGGCGATGATAAATGAAAGCCATTTTCTAATCCCGACTTTATTATTCATATTTTTTACCTGCTATATTAGGATTTTCACCATTTCTATTATATTAGAAAAATGTATAGCGAGTATGAATATTTAAGATTATATTAATGCTATGGATACTAAATTTGTTGTTATTAAAAATGAACACCTAGAAATCACTCTATGTTCATTAGGAGCTTCTATCTATCGAATTATTTATGATGGAAAAGATATGGTTTTGACACCTAAAGATAAAAGCGATTTTTATAAAACCAATATTTATTATGGAAAAACAATCGGTAGAGTATGCGGAAGAATTGAAGCCAAACCAGTTGGTGACTTAAATCCACAAGATAATGAAAGAGGAGTTTCTCTCCATGGTGGTTTTGATGGCTTATCCACAAAAGAATTTTTGGTGGATGCAAAGCCAACAGTCGCGGAATTCCATTATTTATCTAAAGATGGCGAAGCTGGATATTCTGGAAATATAGTTATTAGAGTCCGTTATGAAGTCATTGATGATGAACTTATTGTTTCCTTCTTTGCATTAACAGATAAACAATGTTTATTATCACTTACTAACCATGCATATTTCTGCTTAGGTGAAAGCAATATAAATAATCTTTCTCTCCAGATGGAGAATGAAAAATACATCGTTGTGGATGATAGACTTTTGCCTATTGAATATGAAAATATTCCAGAAAAATGGAATTTTGCCAAAGGTAAGAAATTAAGCGAAACTGGTGATATTGATAACTATTTTCTTTTTAAAGAAAAGAGTGTGGAATTATCATCAGATAAATATACTTTGAATATATCTACGAATTTTGCGGGAACACAAATATTTACTGATCATTGGCCAGATGACACAAAAGTGTATACAAGTAATGAAAATAAATATCGTGGTGTGGCTATCGAACCACAAGATTCACAACTAGAAAGAAAAAAATTATTACCTAAAGAACATTATGAAAGGTACGTTAGATATAGATTTAAAAAAATATGAAACAAGAACTATTAGAAAAATTTGAAAAACAATTCGGTAAAACCGCGGATGGATATGTTCAAAGCGGTGGTCGTTTTGAAATGCTCGGTAATCACACCGACCATAACCATGGTAAGACCTTAGCATCAACATGTTCCTTAGTCATTGAAGGCGCTTATTCAAAAGAAGAAAACGACTTAGTGAAATTAGTCTCCGAAGGACAATGTGAATTTGAAATATCCTTAAATAATACTGATTATGTTGAAGAGACTGTTGATAAGTCCGCTTGCTTTATTAGAGGTATTGCTGATTATTTTAAAAAACACGGTTACGCTTATGGTGGTTTTTCAGTTTATACAAAATCATCAGTTCCTCCAGGAGCGGGTGTTTCTTCTTCTGCGGCTTTTGAGATTTTATTGGGCAAAATATTCAATGCCTTATATAACGAGAACAAAGTTGATATCTTAACCCTTTGTAAGGCAGGACAATATGCGGAAAATAACTACTTTGGAAAGAAGAGTGGTCTTTTGGACCAAATAGCATGTGCATCAATGGGTGTTTCTTATATTGATTTCGCTAATATTGAAAAACCACAAATTGAAATCATTCATAATAGTTTCCCAGGTTACCAATTCGTAATTGTGGATACAGGGAAGAGTCACGCTGAGCTCAGCCATCTCTATTCTTCAATCACATCAGATATGTGGAATGCCGCAAAGAAGATGGGACATGAGTTTTTAAGAGAATGTTCTCGCGAAGAACTTGAAAACAAAAGGTTTGAATTAACTGAAGGTGAATATAATCGTGCCAAACATTTCTTTGATGAGAACGATAGAGTCGAAAAAGGCTTAAATTGCTTAAAAAATAACGATTTTGCAGGTTTTTTGGCCTGTGTTAGAGGTAGTGAAGCATCTAGCCGTAACCTTCTAAAGAACGCAATGGTGGACGATGTTTATGAAGGATCACTAGCAGAAGCCATCGATATTTCAAATGCCGCAATGGATAATTTGGGCGCATCTAAGATTAATGGTGGTGGCTTTGGTGGTTCTATCATATGTATTGTTCCTGATAGCAAAATTAACCAATATATGCGTATAATGTATGATAGATACGGAAAAAATCACGTATTTAACGTATCAATTCTTAATGAAGTAAAGGAGTAATTCGTATGCAATTTAAGAAAAGTATATTATTGCCATTAATCTTATCAGTTGTTGGCATCTTTGTTTCAGTTCTCGCTTTCATCATGATTCAAATCGCGGGCAAAGTTAACAATGCATCAACAGGTGCATCTTCTTTAGCGATTGTTGAACTTGTTTTGTTTGTTTTGCTACTTTCTGCTTTATCAGCGAAAAAACCAATCTTCACAAAAGTGATTTGTATTATCGCTATTGCGGTCTTATTAGTACAAGCTTTTGTCGTTTGCATTATCACATCCACATCTTTCCAATATAGAAATGTTACTTGGGACACAGTTTCATTCTTATCACTTGGCGTTCTTTGCTTAGTCGCCGCAATCTTGTTCTTGATTTATTACTTAATTGGTAGAAAAGATATGCTCAAAAAATTATCTTCCGTCATGAACATTTTTGTTATCGCATTCTATTTAGCCTTTGCGGTTGTTATGTGTGTTTCCTCGTTTGTTGGAGCTTACAAAACAACTATGTACTATGGTTTAGAATTCTCTGCTTTATTAGCTAACGTCGCATTATGCATGGGTGTTGTCTTATCACTTCAAGGCAATCTTGAAACTAAAGAAGAATAATACATTTAAAAATCTAATAAAAGGGCAGTCAAAAACAGTGATTGCTCTTTTTTATTAAATAATAAATTTTTTGTTATATCATTAATTCTATATAGAAAAATCTATTACATTTTTTAATAACGCTCAGTTTATTGTTTTACCAAATTAATTTAACTAAAATTAAAATATATTGTTATATACGGAGGTTCTATAATGAGCTCTAAAAGCAGAGTTGCCAAAGCTTATACTGGCAACAAAGTTCCAAAGTTCACTAGATGGTTTTATCCATTCAGTGGTATTTTTCGTGATGCATGTTATGCATTAGTTGGTTCATTCCTTCTCCAATACGCAATTACATCAGGTGTATTAAGCAATAACCCTGATACATTCGCTACTCAATATGGTGTTATTACCATTGCGATGATGGTTGCGTTAGTTTGGGATGGCATTAATGACCCAATCATGGGATTCATTGTTGAAAAAGTTCACTTTAAACTTGGTAAATTCAAACCATGGATCTTAATTGGTGCTATCGGTAATACACTTGCCGTTATGCTTCTCTTCTTAGTCCGACCTGGCGGAAATGGCTGGGCATTCGTCGGATTGATGATTGCATTCTATATCTTATGGGATACATTCTTCACAATGAACGATATTGGCTATTGGGCGATGCTTCCATCATTATCAAGTGATGAAAAAGAACGTGCCACGTTAACATCACGCGTTACAATTTGTGCCGCTATCGGCGGTTTCTTAATGACCGGTGCTGCAACATTATTACCAACAATGTTTGGTGGTGGTGGTAAAGGCGCTGCTTCTGTTTATGGAATAATGGCTATAGTTGTTAGTTTATTGTTCCTCGCTTCACAAACTGTAGTTTTCTTCTTCTGCCAAGAAAAAGCAAGAGATGTCAAACAAGAAGAAGCTTCTGAAAAATCATCATTAATCGACTTATTTAAAGTCGTGGTTAAAAATCCACAAGTTCGTGTGGTTGTTATTTCCGTCTTCCTTTACTACCTCGCCAGTGGCGTATTAACAGGTGGTATTGGTATGAACTATTTCTACTTATCCATTGGATACGGATCTGCAAGTGGTGGTTTAGTCGTTACATTAATTGCTGTGTTCTATGTTTTATCTCAAATTAGTTCACAAGCCTTATATCCAGTGATTGCGAAAAAGATTTCTAAACAAAAGATTTTAGCTATTGCTACAGTCATCACTTTAGTGGGCGCATTTGGATTCTTCTTTACATGTTTCCCATTATTTGGTGATAAATCAGTTTCACTCATGCTCAGTGGTGCTGCTCCAGCTTATGGTGAAGATATGCTTGCCAAAGGTATCCCATGGGCTTTCAGTGGATTGATGTTCTTTAACTATTTATTCCCATTTGTATTCTTCTTTGGTGCTGGTCTTGTTTACATGGTCTTATTAGTTATGTTCCAAGATTCCATTGATTACAACGAATATGAGTTTGGTGAAAGAAAAGAATCTGTTATCTCCGCTTGGAGACCATTAGATGTTAAATTAGGATCCGCTTTATTAAAGGGTTTCCAATACTTAATCTTCATTAGTGCTGGTGTTTTAGGCACAGTTAATGGTATTTCCAAAGCTGAAGGTGCATTAAACGCTGATATGGCAGCCGCTACAACCGATGCCGCTAAAGAAGCTGCAACAACTAAATTCACAACCAAGATTGCTGAATTAATGGCTGATGTTAAGCCATCATCCTTAGTGCTTATCGGTATTTGGGTCTTAGCAATTCTTGTTGTTTGTTTCGTCTCTGTCTTCTTATTAATTCGCTTAGGTTATAAGATTACAGAAGAAAAACATATTGAAATGGTCACGGAACTCGAAAAACGTCACGCCGCTGTTGGTTTCAATAAAGAAGAAGTCGAACAACCAGTCGCAGAAGCAGAAGAAGCTGCTACTAAATAAATACTAAATATTAAGGCTCTTCTATATCGAGGAGCCTTTCTTTCTTGAATAAAGGGGTATTTTAACATGGAAGATAAATCCTCAATTATCTTTGGAAATCCCATTGATAAAAAGACTATTAAACAAGGAATTAAATCAAAAAATAAATTCATCAAGAAATATGGTGATGACACAAATAAAGAATATCACTTAAATGTTGAACCTATTCCTTCATTAGAATTTATTAACACAAAGAATTTGGTTCTTTCCGATAAACCTATGGAATTTCCTAAAAACGCTTTAGTAGTGGGAAACATCAGAATGGGTTTTGGCCACTATAGAATTTCTATAGCGTTAGCAAGTTGCGCTAAGGCTTTAGGCTATGAAACATATTGGTTTGATTTAGCGAGCTTTGACGCGACTGGAAGCAAGATGATTAGATATCAAAACGATCTCTACTCAAAAGCCTCTAGAATCAGCCAAAAATCAAAGTTGTTTAATAAATTGTTCTGGGAACCACTTAACTCAGAAGGTTTTAGACAAATCACTTACAATTCAAAAGACCAAAAGAACGCTGAACTATTAGCGCCTTTATATCATGATCTTCCAAAAGATATTCCATTTATTGCTACACATGTTTGGCCAAGTCAAGGCGCTGTCCATGCTGGATTAACACATGTGGTAAACGCTATTCCAGATAACTGGCCAATGGCCTTACACCTTTCCGAAGGTGCGATTCATGTTGTTCAAACACCATTCGCCTATCTCGGTTATAAGATGCTTAATGGTATGGCTAAAAAACCATTAAAAGGCATTCCCGATTGTGACTTATATGAAGTCGGTCACTATGTGGATCATGAATTAGTCGTTAATATTGAACGAGATGTCGATAACCGTATTAACCGTATTAATAGCGGTGAACCAATTAGAATTTTAATGTCAGTTGGTGGTGCCGGTGCAGGTGCTAAATACTTCTTACAAATAATTGAGTATCTTTTACCGTTAGTCAAAGAAAAGAAAGTGGCTTTGTTCTTAAACTTAGGCGACCACTTAGATATGTTTGAATATTTAAAGAAACATATTAACGGTTTTGAAAATCAAGTCGTTAAGTTCTTTGATGAATATGCGAAGTTAAATGAATTCGTTAATGGTATGGATAAAAATGTTATTGAAGGAACATACATCTTCTACCACAAAGATATTTTCGAAGCTGTATATTCCACAAACTTATTAATGAGACATGTTGAAATGTTAATTACCAAACCAAGTGAATTAGCATTCTATCCAGTTTTAAAAGTCATGATGAGACATATTGGTGGACATGAAGTTTATGGCGCAGTTCACGCTCAAGAAATTGGCGATTCTACATTCGAATGTCCAGACAAAAAGTCTATGAATGAAATGCTTGATCGACTAATTGAAGATAAGGATTTATTAATTCATCTAAATAGACAAATTGTTAAATTAAAAGAACAAGGAATCTACAATGGCGGATACGAAGCTGTTAAGTTAGCGGTCAAAGGTAAATAGATTATCTGTCAAAATCAAAAAGGACCATTAGGTCCTTTTATTTTACTTCAATATTGATTTCTTTAACTATATCATCCATTGAAATTCTGATTCTTGATTTTCCTGGTTTGTTTTTCGAGAAAACGAATAATGATAGTTGTCCACCAAGTAATGCTTGAGCGGAATCGCCGACTATTCTAATAGGTCCTTCCGTCTCAATTTTGATGACACGATTTGAGTACTGCATCAATGAACCATTTTCATCTAGATGTCTTATAACAATGCGTGTTGCGTCGTATGTATCTTTGTTTTCAAGAACTGTTTTGTTAGTTTTTACTTCTAAATCAAACTTCTTAGATGGACCAACTTGTTTTGTGACCACTAATTGACCATTTAGATATCCCTTAAAAGTATATATTTTTGCAATTCCACCCCATGAACCAACATGAGTATTGTAGTAATCCACTAATTCAGGATATGTGATTTTATATTTCTTCATCATTATTCCTAAATAGAGTTTGTCTTTTAGTCTTAATGAATTAAAGCCTTGTGTTGCGGCATAGGAGAACATCTTAGCGATCCTTGGCCAACTCTTTTTATTAAATCTTTCTTCATGGAAAGTTTGGCCAACAATATCATCTACTAAAATTGGAGGATGTGGTAAATATTTGAACAAGTTATCTTTAGGATAAAATCTTGAAACAAATTCATCATTTTTAAATAAATCAAAATAATCACAATTAGTTGCGACATAAATATCGAAATATCTAGCTTCTGGATAGTCGCCAGGTTTCATATTAGAAAGAACTTCTAACATTGGTTCTTTAGTAAGTTGAGAAGCATAAATATAAGATGATGGTTTAGGATTACGATATAAGTCGAAAACACCATGTGGACAGATGTGATCACCACAACCGAAATCAACATGTGTGTGATAGTCGAACGCACACCAGCCTATCGCTCCACATACGTTTTTATATTTATAATTATCATCAATTACTTTTGCGTGTCTTAGTGCTACTTCGACTTTTTGTTTTTCATCAGAAGTAGGTTTAATAGGAAACATATGACCCATATATTCAGTAACAATATATGGTTTGCGAAGAGTTTTTACCTTCTTTGGATTAATTAAACCGCTCTTTAATGTTTCGCAAGAAAAGTCATTATATGCGTAAATATCCTCTAAAAGTTCGCTATTTGTAAAGTTTCTTACGCCTAATGTTTGCCTTGTCGAATCTAATTTATGGGCAACTTCATTCGCTTTTGTATATAAATCATGGTCATCTTGAGATTCATCAATACGAACACCATGTGCAACTAAAGCAGGGTGATTTCTTTGTGTTTTAACCATTTTTTGTAGGTAAAACATAAAGTTATTTCTCCATTCTGGGTCTTTGCCAATATGTTGCCATCCAGGAACCTCATTAACTGTTAATAAACCGATTTCATCACATTTGTTTAAGAAGTGATCGCTTTGTGGATAGTGAGATTGTCTAACGATGTTCACACCAGCTTTGTATTTTAACAGTTCTGCATCTTCTTCTTGCAGTGCTTTAGGAGCGGCATAACCAATGAATGGGTAACATTGATGTCTGTTTAAACCAATGAGTTTAATCTTTTTGCCATTTAGATAGAAACCATCTGGTTTGAAAACCGCGCTTCTAAAACCAAAGCGTGTTTGATATTCTTCTTCCCCGCTTTTGCTACTTACTTTTGTCACTAATGTATATAAGACAGGATTATCCAAATCCCAAAGGGAAGGATTCTGAACCTTAAATTCATCAACTTCACTTTCCAAAATTATTTTTTCATCTAAAAGTAACTTGTGAATAACCTTGATTTCGTCGTTTCCGACCTTGTCATATTCGACTTTAATGTGTCCAGAAATATCACTTTTAACAAATATATTTTCTAAGTATGTTTTTGGATGAACATCTATAGAAACTTCACGATAAATTCCGCTGTAAGTTAGATAATCAACGGCGTAACCAAATGGTGGAATTAATTCATTTTCTCTTGAATCTAAAACTACAATTAGTCTATTACCTTTTTGTTTAACATGTTTTGTGACATCAAGTTTTACTTGAACCCATCCGGAAATATGCTCACCAAGATCATGTCCGTTCAAATAAATTCTCGCTTTAAGCATGAAGCCGTCGAAAACTAATTGGACTATTTTATTTTGTATATTTTCTTCTATATCAAATAATTTTTCGTATGTTGAAATAATCTGATAATCACGCTCATCAAAGTAGTTATATGGGACTTCTTTTGCGCAGTGCGGAATATCAATTGTCTGGCTACTATTAGGGAGTTTATTTAAATACTCTTCCTTATAGTCGTTGACGAATTGCCAACCAAAGTTTATTGCATGTTTCATAGTATTTATCCACGAATAATTATATAATAATTCCGAGGTTAATATATGCTAAAAACTACTGAAAATGTCTTTGTGTTAAATACAAAGTCTTTGTCCTATGTTTTTCATGCGGATGAAACAGGACTACTTTTCCATGACTATTTTGGAAAAAAAGTCGACCTCGTGGACTTTGATGTGAAATCACTTTCAGTTAAGCCATCTGTTCAAAAGGGCTCATCTACAATTTACGATGAGTCTAAAAACAAAGAGCTTTCTATGGATATGGTTCTATTGGAGTTTTCCTTCCCACATAAGGGCGACTATAAGAGCACTCCAATCCTTTTAAAAAATGAAAAGTTTGGTTATGTTTTTGATTTCAAATTTGATCGTTTTGAACAAAGAAAAACAAAACCTTTAGAAGGACTTCCAACTCCTCATTCCGCAAATGAAGAGTTAGTTATCATCTTAAAAGATGAAAAAGCTAATGTTGAATTAGAACTTCATTACCTAATCTTTGAAGATTGTGATGTTATTTGCCGTAACGTTACTATCGTCAATAATAGCGAACTAGAATTATCAGTTTTAAAAGCACTTTCCTATCAACTTGATTTAGTTAATCGTGAATTTGAATTAACAACATTAACGGGTGGCTGGGCAAGCGAAATGAATCAACAAAAACAAATGCTAATCATGGAGGGCAAATATTCTGTTGAATCAAGAACGGGATGCTCATCTTGTAGAGCCAATCCATTCTTTATGCTCAAAGAGAAAGCCGCAGGTTTAGATCAAGGCGATGTTTATTCATTCAATCTTATCTATAGCGGAAATCATCTTGAAGAAGTCGAATTATCACATTATGGTTTGCTCCGTGTTCAAGCGGGTATAAATCCATTCTGTTTTGATTTTAAGTTAAAACAAGGTGAAAAATTTGAAACACCTTATGCTGTGTTAACATATTCCGACAAAGGAATTAATGGTGCACGTCTCAATATGCACCATTTTACGAATAACCATGTCATTCCATCCCAGTGGAATAACACGATAAGACCAGTGGTTATAAATAACTGGGAAGGCACATATTTTAAATTCACAGAATCTAAATTATTAGCCTTAGCAAACGATGCAAAAAAATATGGTGCGGAACTATTTGTTTTAGATGATGGATGGTTCGGCGCAAGAAACTCTGATACTGCAGGTTTGGGCGACTACAATGTTAATAAGAAAAAGTTACCTTCTGGTTTAGCAGGACTCAGCAAAAAAATACATAAAAAGGGTTTGAAATTTGGATTATGGTTTGAACCCGAATCAGTTAATCCAGATTCCGATTGTTACCGCGCTCATCCAGATTGGGCAGTGAAATGTGTGGACCGTGAACCTTCATTAGGAAGACACGAATTGATTTTGGATCTTTCAATGAAAGAAGTTCAGGACTATTTGATTAATTCTGTTTCTGGCATTTTGAAATCTGCACAAATTGAATTCGTTAAATGGGATATGAATAGAAATATCTCTGACATCACTTTTAACGATTATGAACCTGGCGAATTCTATCATAGATACATACTTGGTTTATATCGTGTTATGGCTGAATTAACAAAGATGTTTCCTGACGTTTTATTTGAAGGATGCGCAAGTGGCGGAAATAGATTTGATTTAGGTATCCTTTCTTACTTTCCGCAAATATGGGCAAGTGATGATACCGATGGCCATGAAAGAATCACCATTCAAAGTGGTTATTATCTCGGTTATCCACAAAGTACTGTTTCTGCTCATGTATCTAGTTCACCTTCCCATCAATTAATTAGAAGAACACCAATTGAAACAAGATTTAATGTTGCAATGTTTGGTGTCCTTGGATTTGAGTTGTTGTTCAATGAATTAGACAAATTAGAAAAGAAAAAGTGCAAACAACTTATTGAAGTATATAAAGCTAATCGTGAAACACTACAATTTGGTGATTTCTATGAATTAGATAGTTATTCAAATAACTTTCATAAGTGGCAGGCGTTGTCTAAAGACAAAAAATCTAGTGTTATCGGTCATTACAACGTTCTTCAAATGTCTCATGCACCAGAAACCATTCTTAATACGAATGGTCTCCTAGATGAGCAAAAATATAACGTTGATGTAGTAAGACTTGAACATAACATTAAGGAATTTGGTGGATTAATTAATATGCTCACTCCATTCCATTTGAATCCAAATGGTTGGTTAGTGAATTTGTTATCTAAGAAAATGACAATTCCTTATGAACAAGAATCATATGTTGCCTATGGCAATGTATTAAATAATAAAGGCATTATTTTAAATCCTGAATGGTCTGCTTCCGGCCTCAATGATGGAGTAAGAGTGTTGGAAGATTTTGGATCGAGATTATATTTGGTAAAAGCAAATGAAACAAACTAACTGGTACAAAGACGCAATTATCTATCAGATTTATCCTCGTTCTTTTTGCGATGGTAATGGTGATGGCCTCGGTGATATTCCAGGCATTATTTCTAAACTAGATTATTTAAAAGATTTAGGTGTAAATTGTGTTTGGTTATCTCCAGTTTATGAATCACCGCAAGAAGATAACGGATACGATATTTCTAACTATCGTGATATTTTTAAACCTTTCGGAACACTTGATGATTTCAAAAAGATGTTAGATGAAATGCACAAACGTGGCATTCGTTTGATTATGGATTTAGTGGTCAATCATACATCTAGTGAACATAAATGGTTTAAGTCCGCAATTAGTGATAAGAATTCCCCATATAGGGACTATTATATTATTAAAAAAGGCCGCAAAAACGGCAAAAAACCTCCAAATAACTGGTCTGGTTTCTTTGGTGAAAAGGCGTGGGAACGCATTGGTGATAGTGATGAATATTACCTTCACTTGTTTGCAAAAGGACAACCAGATTTGAATTGGGAAAACCCAAAAGTAAGAGAAGAAGTAAAAGATATTCTGCGCTATTGGTTAGACATGGGTGTAGATGGTTTTAGATGCGATGTTATTACTCTTATTTCCAAAGACCAAAGATTCAAAAATGTCGTCCCCACAATTGCATTAGCGGGTAAAAAATATTTTGTTAATGGTCCTAGACTCCACGAATATCTCCATGAATTATATACCGATGTTTATCAAAACTACGATTGTATGACTGTTGGAGAAACCGTTTTATCCACACTTGATGATGCAAAGAAACTTGTGGAACCTGAAAGACAAGAACTCTCAATGATATTTAACTTTGACCACACTGATGTTGATAATTACATGGGAGTGAAATACTTTGTTCGTAAATTCAAACTCAAACGATTGAAGAAAGTTATTGAGAAATGGCAACATGGTTTATTTGGTAAGGGATGGAATTCCTTATTCATCGAGAACCATGACCAAAGAAGAAGCGTAGGGAGATTTGGAACTGACGATACCAAGTATCGAATTGAATCAGCATGTATGCTAGGCGCAACATATTTCTTCTTACAAGGAACGCCATTTATTTATCAAGGCCAAGAAATTGGTATGACCAATGGTGATTTCAAATCAATTGAAGATATCAAAGATGTTGAAGCACACAATATCAACACACTTGTTAATAAGGTGAAAATCTTAAAACCATTTATGAAGAAGAATATGCTTCAAGTAAGTAGAGATAACGCTAGAACTCCTATGCAATGGGATGATAGTGAATATGCTGGATTTTCTTCTGTGGAACCTTGGTTAAAAGTTAACAAAAATAAGTGCTGTATCAACGTTAAAGAAAGCATAGAATATCAAGATTCTATTTATCACTTCTATCAAAAACTAATCTCATTTAGAAAAGGCAATGAAGTGATAAAAAATGGAGAATATATTGATTTATTAAAATCAAATAGTAAGATATTTGCTTATAAACGTAAATTGGACGATAAAGAAATAATCATCGTCAGTAATTTCACAAACAAAGAAGTTAAATTACCTAAGATTGAGGGGTTAGACAAATTTGAAATTACATTAAGCAATTATGTTAAACACACTTTTGTCTTAAAACCGTACGAGACAAGAGTTTATAAGAATTATTAGGAGTGAAGATCTATGGATCAAGAATTAAATCGTTTGATCAGAAAAGAAACAAAACGCCAAAACATTGGTGTGGAACTTATCGCTAGTGAAAACTATGCGAGCAAAGAAGTGAGAAAGATGTGCTCATCCATTCTTACAAATAAATACGCAGAAGGTTACCCACATAAGCGTTATTACGGTGGCTGTGAATTTGTCGACCAAGTTGAAGAATTAGCAATTAGTAGAGCTTGTGAATTATTCGGGAGTAAGTTTGCTAATGTTCAACCACATAGTGGTTCTCAAGCTAATGCCGCTGCTTATAGAGCGTTATTACCAGAAGGCGGAAAGATTTTATCTTTAGTCCTAAATGATGGTGGTCACCTTACACACGGTTCCCCTGTTTCATTCTCTTCTCATGATTACGAATTCGTATTTTATCCACTAGATAATTCTGGACATTTGAATTATGAAGGCATCCGCGAATTAGCGTTAAAAGAAAAACCAAATGTTATTCTTGCTGGCTATAGTGCTTATCCATACGCGATTGATTTCAAACGCGTTGGAGAAATCGCTAAAGAAGTCGGTGCTTATTTTATTGTCGATATGGCACACATCGCAGGTTTAGTAGCCGCAGGTGTTCATATGAATCCAGTTCCATATGCTGATATTGTTACCTCCACAACACATAAAACATTAAGAGGTCCACGTGGTGGTCTCATCCTCACAAATAGTGAAGAATTAATCAAACGTATCAATAGTGCGGTCTTCCCATATTATCAAGGTGGACCGCTCTTACATATCATCGCTGCTAAAGCAGTTTGCTTCAAAGAAGCATTAAGTGATGATTTTAAAAAGTACGTTAAACAATTAGTGAAGAATAACAAAGTTTGCCGTGATGAATTTGCCAAACTCGGTGATTTAGTTTCTGATACAGACAACCACTTATTCTTATTAAATGTTTTAGATTCATTTGGCATTAATGGTTTAGAAGCACAAAAGAAACTTGAACTTATTAATATCACCACAAATAAAAATATGATTCCTAACGATACTCTTAAACCAAATAAAACATCTGGTTTACGTATTGGCTTTGCGGCAGTCACAACACGTGGTTGTACAGAAGAAGATGCAAAGCATATCGCTAGATTAATACATAATTTCTTATCCAATAATATCGACGAGACAACCGCTAAAGAAGAAGTCAAAAATATTGTTAGCAAATGGAAATTAATTGAAAAGATTTAGGGGATGGTTTTAGCTATAAAAAGAAGATAACAGCCAAATCGTTTATAACTTCTCTATTAATCACATCCACATATCATTATATTTATTTTTTTGATTATTTATAACGTAATACTCATTGGTAATTCGCTTATACTCGGCGATAGACCTAAAGAAATAGCATGTGATTTCAATAACATCTTGTTATTCAATTCCCATATTAGAAAGAAAAATAGTTATTAAACCAGACACAATAATTGTCGTGGTTTATAGATTTTAGGAGGTAATTTTTATGAAAGACTTCAAGGAAATTATTATCAAAGATAATTTCTATCAATCATCATCATTTTTCCCAATGCCTTTAACGCTCATTGGAACACTCAACGAAGATGGCACATTAACTAGTTATGGCGCATATTCATTAATCTTCCCATATTACATCGCGGGAAAAGGTTATTACGCGATGGTCTTAGAATGTAGAAATACATCTAATACCGCAAAAGGAATCTTGAGACATGGTAAGTGCACAATAAACTTCCTACCATATTCAAAGAAGAACTTCCAACAACATGTTGACTGTGGTTTCCCTGGAGATACTCCAGAAGAAAAGATGAAAAACTTCCGCTTCACACCTGTTGATGGATTATCTCAAGAAGAACATCCAGAAGAGAAATATCCAAAAGTTCTAAAAGAAGCACTTCAAGTATTCGAATGTACCTGGGTTAAAGATTTAGATAATGCTCAAGACGATAAAGTCCAAGAAGAATATGAAGAACCATATCATAACTTCAACGGCATTACTTCAAAGTATGGCGCTCATTTCATTCTTAAGATCGACCATATCTTACTAAAGGATAAATATTATGATGCTTTAGTTAATGGCGCTACAAAGCGCAATTTTTGTCCATTAGCGACAAACTGGGGGTATAGAGATAGCAAAGATTTCTTGTGCAGCGATTATAAAAAGCCTGATGCCATCGGAATTCCTAATCGTGAGATTGATTTATCCTCATTAAGATATGCCGCGACAAGATTAAATATCGATGTAGTCTTTACAGATGACGCATTAAAGACTATAGTAAAAGTCCCGAGACCATTCTTAAAACTTGTTTTACAAGGATGTGTCAAATGGGCAAATGAAAACGGAGTAAAGGTTATTACTGAAAAAGAAATGAAGATAATTTCCGACAAACGCTCCGCAGAAAAGAGGAAAAAATAACAAATGAAAAAAGTATCAAATATCCTATTAACCGTTGGTGGTGTATTCCACATCATTAATGGCATTGTGTTCTTCATTTCATCACTATATTTCTTGATCGCTGCAATCGCATTCTTTGCATTTGGTTATAACTGGATGGGAATTCAATATGATGAAGCTATGACAGAGGAAACTATTGCAATTACATACAAAATTGTTGCCTCTGTTTACATTTTGGTTGGTTTCATGTTTATAGGATGTGGAATCTTATCAGAGATTGCTGCGAAGATTACATTTAACACAAAAGAAAATGGTAACAAGAAAAACTATATTACCATTATCGTATTAAGTGCTATCACAGATAGCCCCGCTGCTATTGTTGGATCAATCTTAGGTTTGATTGCCTTGAATAAAGAGAAACCAGAAGTTCAACAAGAATAACTTATTTGATTTCTGAACGAAGAGGGAGCGACGCAATCGCTCCTTTTCTTGTGACTGCAATAGAAGAGACCTTGCTAGCAAACTCCATTGCTTCTTTAACTTCTTTTCCTTCACTTAATGCAGTGACAAAAGCGCCGCAATAACTATCTCCTGCACCAGTTGTATCAATAGCATTCACCTTGTGAGGAGCGACAGCGAATGACTTATTGTCATCAACATATAAACTTCCCTTTTCACCTAAAGTAACAATGACATGCTTAATACCTTGTCTGATTAAATATTTTGAGCGTTCTTCAAAGTCACCTTTAATTGATGGTGTGAAGTATTCGAGTTCGTGTTCATTTGGAATAAAGAAATCAATATTTTCAAAAGTAGACTTTGGTATTTCATGGTAAGGAGCTGGGTTTAGGACTACAGTGAGGCCTTGTTCTTTAGCCCTTTTTATCGCATAACAAATCGTATCTATTGGGTTTTCAAGTTGGAGGAGCAAAAAATCAAATTTTGAGAAGTCAATTTTATCAATATCTTCTTTTGTGATATCCATGTTTGAACCTGGAACAACGATAATTCTGTTCTCGGCATTTTGTGTTTCGATAGTGATGCTCGCGACACATGTATTTTGTTTAGAAATCTTCAAATTTGCCCGCAAACCAACACTTTTTAAGAAGTTTTGCGCTCTTTTTCCGTTGTCATCATCACCAACTGAACCATAAAATTCTACATCTCCATTTAAGAAGTGAATAGCGCAAGCTTGGTTTGCGCCTTTGCCGCCTATGTTTGATAAAAATGATTCACCATAAACAGTAGTGCCTGGTTCAGGTAAGATGGATGTATATGTCACATTATCGATAGAAATACTACCGATGACTAAAAATTTTTTCATTAGTAAGATCTTATTCCTTGTTCAATAATGTCCCAATATTTATTAACATCAATATCCATAGCTACATATGCATTATGTGGTGCGCGCAAATAATCAAATACATCGCAATTTGTTCTACCATAACTTGGTCCGTGCGAGATATCGATGACGACATTCATTTTTTGCCATTTGATTAAGTCACTATCTATGATAGATGCGATAGTCGCAGGATCATGTAATGGTCCTGCGGCCACACCAAATGTTTTTCTTTGATTTTCATTAAAGACTTTCATTAACTTCACAAACATATCGCTTGCTTTGTTATTAATCTTTTCCATCCTATTAACTACTTCATCAGTAACAATTACTTTTCTTGTGACATTTAATCCAACCATTCTTACAGTGACACCGCTTGAGAAAACTACATGTGCGGCTTCTGGGTCACACATAATATTGAATTCAGCGGCAGGTGAAGTATTACCATTATCAACAGAACCACCCATGATGATTATTTCATCAAGTTTGTCTAAGATTTTTGGCTCCATTTTGATAGCCATTGCAACATTGGTTAATGGTCCAGTGGCAACAATGGTCACTTTATCGTTATTCATCACGGTATCAATTATTAATTGAACGCCGTGTCTTTTATCAAATCTGTCTCCATAATTTGGAAAATCAAAACCATCTAAACCGCTTTCACCATGGATAGCAGCGCAGATGACTCTTTCTCTAACCATTGGGAATTCACATCCAATACATATCGGAACATTAATTCCTAAATATGTCGCAACGTTAAGTGCGTTTCTTGCCGTTTTTTGAATTGTTTGGTTTCCGGCGACAACACTGATACCTAACAAATTGATATTTGGATTTTTACCCGCAAGTAAAATAGCTACAGCATCATCGTGGCCTGGATCGCAATCTAAGCTTATGTTTCTTTTCATAATATGTTTACCTGACTATTTTTAGATTATTATTTTCAATATAATTGTTCAATTAATAATTCATTTGTTTTACACTTATTTTATGAAAAAATTCATAAAGAATCATATTCCGTTTCTTATCATGACATTCGTTTTGACACTAATGATTGTTTTTCTTATTGTCATGTCTGTTTTACAAAAGAATGTTCAAGTAGCGGAAGCATGGACTAGAGGCTATGGTAGACAATACACAAAAGCAATGTCTACTATTAATAAATTATTTCCATTCAGTTTGACTGAATTCAGCTTTATTGTTGTTATTTGCTCGTGCGTTTTCTTTCTTGGATGGGGTTTCTCATTCTTGGGAAATAAAAAAGTGTGGCCATTTATTCATAGATTGTTAATGGTCTGTTTAATCATCGTAGGAACTATCACAATGTATAACGCAAGCGTTGGTTTTGCTTACACTCGTGCCGCAATGCCAATGGAAGGATATAACGGAGAAATAAAAAAAGAAGATTTCAAAGCCATTGCGGAATATTTTGTTGAAGATTATAACTCTTGTGTAAATGAGCTTGGAATCGACGAAAAAGGCGAATTAAAAATGCCTTATTCATGCGAAGATATGATCGCCAAAATCAGATTGGAATTCAACAAATTAAATAACGACTATTTCAGTAACTCAGTTGCTCATCCAAAAGCATTAGGAACTTCTGGTTTATTTAACATAGTCGGAATAGTGGGAATGTATTTTGGTGTATTAGGCGAAGCTAACTACAATACATACGCAACAAATGCTGAATTACCATTTTATATTACTCATGAACTCTGCCACTCCATAGGAGTAATGAGAGAAGATGACGCTCAATTATTAACTTTCTATCTCTTATCAACTAGTAAAGATCCATTATTAAGATGCTCAGCATATTACAACACAATTGGAAGAATTATTGATATTACTAGTTACACTGATAATCCTAATGATCGTAAAGAAGTAATTTCTCTTATCAGCGATGAAATAAGAGCGAATCAAACATATATTTATAACCATTGGAAAGGAAAAATGTTCTTATACGATTTTGGTAATGCCGTTAATGATTGGTATTTAAAAATATTTAGTCAAAACAAAGGAACGATTTCATATGATGATACTCCTACTGAAGTTGATCCCGGTGGTCATGTAATAACCCTATCCAATTATCAAAGAATTTATTTTAAAATATATTATGAAAATCATATTTAGGAGGAACAAGCATGGAAGAAAAGAAACTTCATCATTATCAATGCACAGTTTGTGGATATGTCTACGAAACTGAAGAAGATGAATTACCAGATGATTTTGTCTGCCCAGTTTGTGGTGTTGGCAAAGACATGTTTACCAAAGTAGACTAATTTTCATAAATGTTAATTAGTAACAATTTAACTTACGGTGACAACGCCGGTATTGTTGCTCCATTTATTGGTGCTGCTCTAGCAGTACTTGTTTGGAAGTTATTCTTCGGCAAAAAGCAAGAAACAAAAGAAGATGAATAAGATTCTCAACTTTAATTAATAAAGCCGCTAGGTTCGTCCCAGCGGTTTTATTTTTTTATATCTTTAAGATATCGATTATGACATCTATCATCTTTTCAAATTGTTGTATTACTAAGAATTCGAAACGTCCATGGTGGTTGTAAGATCCAGTACCTAAGTTTGGAGTTACTAGACCCATTTTGGAGAAGGTTGCACCATCTGTTCCACCTCTAATTTTAGTGGATTTTGGTTCGATACCATTCTTTCTTAATGCAGCTTTAGCTAATTCAACTGGTTTAGGATTTTTATCAACATATGGTTTCATGTTTTCGTATTGTTCTTTAATAGAAACATTTATGTTAATGCCAGGGTATTTGCTCATTAATGTTTTGGCGTTTTCCAAGATGATTTGGTCACGCTTTTCGAGCTTTTCCCTGCAAAAATCCCTCAAAATGAGCTCTGCATGAATATTATCGGATGATCCTTTGACCTCGTTCATATGCCAATAACCATCATCTTCACCTGCTTCAAATGGTGTATCGTTTTTAGGCATCATATTAATCAATTGATTTAAAACCAAGATAGCATTAATCAATTTTCCTTTTCCTTCACCTGGGTGAACACTGACACCTTGGATGTCAATTTCTACACCTTCAGCATTGAAGTTTTCATAATCGACATTTTCAATTAATGCTCCATCCACTGTGAATGCGTAATCAGCATCCATTTTGTTCAATGAGAAGTGTTTTGCGCCTTCCCCAATTTCTTCATCGACTGTAAAAGCGACGGAGATGTTGTGGTGCTTAACTTCAGGATGCTCGTGGAAGTACTCTAATGCATTCATAATAATGGCAATACCTGCTTTATCATCTGCGCCCAATAGTGTATTTCCATCTGTAGTTACTAAATCACAACCCTTAAATCTGCTTAAGAAAGGGAATTGCTTTGGTGATAAGACATATTTCTCATTTAAAACAATGTCTCCTCCATCATAGTTTTTATGGATTTGAGGATTCACACCTTCACCTGTTACTTCTAATGCAGTATCAATATGGGCATTTAAACCAATTTTATCACCTTCACCTTTAAGGTGAGCATAAACAATACCATATTCATCCATATAAGCATCAGAAAGGCCTAATTGTTTTAATTCTTCCACTAATAACTTTGATAAATTCTTTTGCTTTTCTGTAGATGGTGTTGTTCCAGTTTTATCGTTAGATTGTGTATCAATCTTTGCGTATCTTATAAATCTATCTATTTTTGCCATAAACTTGCCTCGCAGCAATTATTATAGTTTCTTTTAAAGAAAAATTGTTTCTATTTATTCGTAATAACATATAATTATGTTCATGAAAGAAATTATTGAGATTAAAAGAAAAGAATTCGAAGTGCTCGAAAAAATGGGCGAACATTCCTTTAAAGTACAAAGAAAAAATAAGATTTTCTTTTTAAAGAAATATGATAATAAAGATGCATTTAATGCATTTGTTGATCAATATCGTAGATTAAAAATAACAGCAATGGATATTCCTAAATGTTATTTATTTGATAAAAACCTTTTAATTAGTGTTGTAGATTTTATTGAAGGTGATAATATTTTTGATCTTCTTTTAAGAGAAGATATTAAGAATGAAGAAATCTATAAATTTCTCTTCCAAGATGAATGGTATATGAGAAGAGAAAAACTAAGAATTGATTTTCATCCTGAAAACTTTAAATTTGATGGTAAAAAACTTTATTACTTACCTTATAAATATGGAAAATTCGAACCAGATTATGATTTCAATATGAAAGATCTCCGTTTGTGGTTCCCCACAAAGCAACTTTCAGCATATGTAAAAAATAAAGGATATGAATTTGACGATTCGCGTATCGGTAATGAATACGCGACTAATAAGCAAATTGCTTTAATGGCTGTTAAATATTATTTGTAATATGAAATACATTGTATTTTCAATCTCTGGAAATAAGAAGCTTGCTAAGGAAGTGGCAAGATCTTTAAATGCGGAATTGGGCTTAGTTCAAAAGAAATGCTTTGCTGATGGCGAGATTATGGTTAAATCCAAATCTGATGTTAAGGGCAAAGATGTTATCATCATTCAATCAACTTCCAAAAATGTTAATGATGAATTATTTGGTCTTCTTTTATTACTTGATTCCGCGAAGCGTTCAGGAGCAAGATCAATCAAATTATTTATGCCTTATTTTGCATATTCGCGACAAGAAAGAGTTAGTTGGACTAATGAACCTGTTTCTTGTGAAGTAGTTGCTAGGATGATTGATAGTGCAGATTTCAATAATTTAACATGTTTTGATTTGCATCATCCAGTTATTGAAACATTCTTTAAACACAGTATAGAAAATAAACCTACTACAAGTTTATTTGCTCAATATTATTTGTCCTATTTTAAAGACAATAACATTTCTTTGAAAGACGTTGTCGTTGTATCGCCTGATCATGGCAGTAATTCACGTGCTGACATGCTTTCAAAAGCATTAAAAAATATAGATATAGTTATTTTGGATAAAGTTCGTCCTCAGCCAAATAGTGCAGAGCATTTAGAGATTGATGGTAAACTTGTTAAAGATAAGGTTTGCATACTTATTGATGACATCATTGATACGGGTGGAACAATTGCATCTGCTAGCAAATTATTACTCAAAAAAGGCGCAAAATCCGTATTAGTTGGTGGAACACACCCCGTTTTCTCTAAAGGATGTGTCTCAAGAATTAAAAGGTCTGGAGTCACCGATTTAGTAGTAACAAACACAATCGAAAAGAAACTCAATCCAAGTATAAAAGTGTTGGATATTCTCCCTTTAATATTGGATGAGATTAAATAATATGGAACTAGAAACACAAAAGTATAGATCCGCAGCAGAAGTTTTATTAGCGAATTCAGTGATTTTAGTGTTGTACGTTGTACTAATAATAACCTACCTAATATCATTTTCAGGTATTTAGTTTAGAGTAGGTAAGATTATGGTTTTGTTTAATGCATCTATCTTCGGTTTTAAACTTTATCAGCTCTTTGGTTTACCGATCTGTCTCTCAACAGCGAAAGTCGCTATCGGTGAAACTGCAGTTATGATTATTTGTTATATTTTATTTATGCTTATTAAGTGTAGAAAACCATTATTTAATAGCATTAGAGCTAATCAAAATATTGAATTCAAGTGCTAAATGATAAATATTACATTTATTCGTTGATTAATTTAAGGTTATGACAATTGAAATTATTATTGCAATTATATTCTTGGGTTTAGGTCTTTCGATGGACGCTTTTTCAGTTGCACTTGTTGATGGATTGACCATGAAAGGAATCACTAAAAGAAGATCATTCTTCATTGCTGGTTCATTTGGTTTCATGCAAGCTTTCATGCCACTCGTCGGTTTCTGGTTAGTTGAAGTTGTTGAACTTATTGCTGGTAGCGTTGCTGGCGAGAAAGCGGGAGAGATTGCATCGGTTATTGTTGTATGGTTAGCATTTATCTTATTACTCTTTGTTGGCGGTAAGATGCTCATTGAATCAATTATTAGTCTTAGAAAACCTCCAGAAGAGAAAGAGGAGAAGTCTTTTTCATACCGCAATATTATTCTTTATTCCGTTTTAACCGCGATTGATGCGTTGGCTGCAGGCGTTGCATTATATGCAGATATGTCCACAACCACAACCGTATGGATTCATGTTTCTATTATTTTAGTTATTACTTTTGGAATGTCTTTGATTGGCTTATTCCTTGGTAAATTTATAATTCGTTTACTTAAAGGTAAATATGAAATTTCTGGTATTATAGGTGGCTGTATCTTAATTCTTTTAGCTGTTTGGGTGGTCTTAAGTCACTATTTACCGTTTTAGAATATATTTTCTT
>JAEDDA010000034.1 GCA_016298185.1 Bacilli bacterium
AAAAGAAAATCTAACCAAGTACATGGCTAGATTACATTATTTGTTAAACAGATATAAATTATTATACTAAATCCCTAATCCATCTTCATAAAAAGATGAATTCCCGACCAAAGAAGATAGCGAAATGCTAGAAAAATAATCTTTGATTATACGATAATAATCAGACCACATCTTTCTCGCTTTACATTTCTTTTGTTTTAGGCATACAAGTTTAGAACATGAAAGACAATCAACAGGATATAAATCGCCCTCAGTAGCAGTTAATATTTCTTCTAATGTATATTTGTTTGCTTTTTTACTTAAGGTATAACCACCCATTTTTCCACGACTACTAGTAACAAGCTTTGCTTTTACAAGTTGTCTCATGATGGATTCAGCATATTTAAAGGAGATACCTTGCCTATCCGCAATAGCATCTAATGATATAGGACCTTCATCTACATGTTCAGCAATGTCGATCATAATCCTTAGGCCATATCTACCTCTTGTAGAAATCTTCATGATTATTCCTCAAATAATTTTGTAGTTAAGTATCTATCACCATTATCTGGTAATACGACAACAATATTTTTACCTTTGAATTCTTCTTTCTTGGCGAGTTCAACCGCAGCGAATAAAGCAGCACCTGAAGAGATCCCCACTAAGAGGCCTTGTGTACGAGAAATAATTTTGCCAAAAACAATTGCGTCTTCGTTGGCTACTTTAATAATTTCATCATAAATATTTGTATCTAATGTATTTGGGATAAAACCGGCGCCAATGCCTTGAATCATATGTGGACCTGGTTTTTCGCCTGATAAGACAGCGGAAGCTAATGGTTCAACCGCAAAGACTTTTGTGTTCTTATTTTGTTCTTTCAAATATTTACCAACGCCACTGATTGTGCCTCCAGTACCAACGCCTGCAACAAAGACATCAACCTTTCCATTTAAATCTTTATAAATCTCTGGACCAGTTGTTAAGTAATGAGCTTTTGGATTGCTTGGATTGTCGAATTGGTCAAGGATAACAGAGCCTTCAATTTCTTCTAATAATTCATTTGCTTTTGCAATCGCGCCCTTCATTCCTTTTGCAGCTTCAGTAAGAACTAATTCAGCACCATAAGCTTGGACTAATTTTCTTCTTTCTAATGACATTGATTCGGGCATAACGATGATAACTTTGTATCCTCTCGCCACACCAATCGCGGACAATCCAATACCTGTATTTCCGCTTGTTGGTTCAATAATTGTTGCGCTTTTTTTGAGTTTTCCTTCCTCTTCAGCATCAAGAATCATCTGCTTTGCAATACGATCTTTAATTGATCCTGCTGGGTTAAAATATTCAATTTTCGCAAAGATTTTGCCTTTTAATGCGTATTTTTCTTCAATTTTGGTTAACTCCATAAGCGGAGTGTTACCAACTAAATCTATTAAATTTTTGACTAACATTTTTATTTCCTACTTTTTTAGTATGATTTAAATATATTCTACTCTCACTTTATAAAAAGAAAAGTTCTTTTCTCTAGAACTATTCAATAAAGGATTTTATCTTAGTAAATATTTCTGGATCTTGCTCTGTCATGGAGCAAACATCTTGCTTTTCCATGAGCGCTTTTTTGTCTTCATCTTTCTATAAATCGTAATACTTTGAGAAGACCTCAGTTACTATCTTATCGGCACTATCAGAATAGTTTGAATTAAAGTTTAAACTTTATACCTCATCTTCGCGAGAGTTTCAATTTCTTATAAATAAGCGGTTTGACTTGGACCTAATCCATTTAAGAGAAGATTGACAATATTTGGATTATAGTTGTCTTAGTAGTAATAAAAATATGAAATCTCCACCCTAAAGAATTAGCAAAGGAATGAGTTTTTTATTTGATCTAGCAAAATTTACTGGATAAATAAGTGGGTAAAACCATCCTTGTCATATCGATGGAGCATTCCTTTTTGATAAATTTGACTAACTAGTACTATAACGCAAATATTGTGTCATTTATTTATTTGCTCTCGTACATTTTGAATCATTTTATTGAATGATAAAAATGTATTCTATAAAATATTCTCCGAGGTACCTATTATGGAAGAGATCAATAATTTTATTAAAACAATCATGGAGAAAGACCTTGAAGAAGGTCGTGTGAAACAAATCGTTACACGTTTCCCACCAGAACCAAATGCTTATTTACATATTGGTCACGCCAGAGCAATTGTTAATGACTTTGAACTTGCAAAAGATTTAGGTGGTTATACCAACTTAAGATTTGATGACACTAATCCAGTTAATGAAGGTGCCGAATATGTTGATGCTATTATCGCCGACCTTAAATGGTTAGGTTATGAACCAAAAAATGTTTATTTCGGAAGTGACTATTTCGAAAAGACATACGAAAAAGCCATCCTCTTAATCAAGAAAGGTTTAGCATATGTTGATGATTTATCTCCAGAAGAAATGACCGCTTATCGTGGTACATTAACCGAACCAGGTAAAGAATCACCATGCCGTAATAGAAGTGTTGAAGAAAACCTCAAATTATTCGAAGAAATGCGCGCTGGTAAATACGCTAATGGTGAAAAGACATTAAGAGCGAAGATTGATATGGCTTCTCCAAATATTAATATGCGTGACCCAGTTATGTATCGTATCTTACATGTTACCCACCACCGTCAAGGAAATAAATGGTGCATTTATCCAATGTATGACTTTGCTCACCCATTACAAGATGCCTTTGAAGGCGTGACACATTCTATGTGTTCATTAGAATATGACAACCACAGAGTCTTATATGATTGGTTTGTTGAAAAATGTGAAATGGAACATATTCCACATCAATATGAATGGGGTAGGCTTAACATCACAAATACTGTTATGTCCAAAAGATATCTCCGTCAATTAGTGGAAGGCGGATATGTCACAGGATATGACGATCCAAGAATGCCAACATTAGTTGGTTTAAAGAGAAAAGGTTTCACTGCAGATAGCATTAAGAACTTTATTATCTATACCGGTTTATCTCGTATTAATAGCACCACTAATGCAGATAACTTAGATTATTTTTTAAGAGAAGAACAAAAACTTATTGCTCCACGTCCAATGGCGGTTATCCATCCATTAAAGGTTGTCATTGATAATTATCCAGAAGGACAAATTGAATATGTTGAAGCTTCTAATAATATGGAAAATGAAGCCTTAGGTACAAGACAAATTGCCTTTGGCAAATACTTATATATCGAGCAAGAAGACTTCATCGAAGAAAAACCAAACCGTAAATGGAAGAGATTGTCGTTAGGTGATGAAGTGAGATTAATGCACGCCTACTTCATTAAATGCGAAAGCGTTATTAAAGATGAAAAAGGTAATGTTGTTGAACTCCACTGCACATATGATCCCGCAACAAAATCTGGCTCTGGATTTGAAGGCAGAAAACCAAATGGCACAATCCACTATGTGGAAGCCACAACTGCTTTACCAGCACAATTTAATATCTACGAACCATTAGTGTGGGATGAAACTAAAGAAACAAAAGGTAAAGATTTCATTGAAAGATTAAATCCAAATTCCTGGATTAAAGAATATGGTTATGTCGAAGCCTCTTTAGCGGATACCAAACCATTAGATAGATTCCAATTCATTAGAAACGGTTACTTCTGTACAGATAAAGAATCCACAAAAGATCACTTAATCTTCAATAGAACCTGCCCATTAAAATCATCATTCAATCCACAATAAAAAAGAAGTTAAACGCTAAAAGAAAAAGAGTTGTCTTATGACAACCCTTTTTTTATATGTTAATTCGATTAGAAGAACCTACCGATGATGTCTTTAGAAGCAGCACATGTATCTTCCATATCGCCGAAGGAAAGAATTTCACCGGCATAGAATGTATTTTTATTGCCTTGTAATGCTTCTAATTTATCATACCAACCGTCCGCATAATCTTGAGCGGAGACGTGTGGGCAATAATAAACTTCTTGTGGGAATAGTTTTTCTTTAATTGGGAATCCCACTTTTTTCATATCTTCGTCCATGGTTTTTTGAACAACATCATATTCAACATCTGGTGAACCAGTATGATTTGCCAAAGCATATACAGTCGCTGGGCAATCATTTCCTAAATTTTGCCATCTGTTATAGTAGACCATGGCGTGACCGAGTTTTTCTGGAACCATGTTTTCCACTATATAGCCAGAGATGACTGGGCTCTTGCCTTCTTCAAATGTGGCAATGTAGTCGATATATCTCTCGTGGATAATCTTGGAGAACAATTCCTTTTCTTCTTCTGTTGCATCAGCATATTTGGCAAAAAGATCTAATGGAGTTGTGACGATTAATTTATCGAATTCTTCAACTTTTTCTTTGCCATCTTTACCTTTAATGGTAACTAAGACTTTTCCTTCTGGTCTTTCAACTTTTACCACTTCTGTTTCTAAGATGACTGGATGTTGAAGTTTTTCATTAACATGAACATAGATTTGTTGTGTGCCATCTTGCCATGTCCATAGTCTCATATTGACGAATTCTAAGGCTGTTGTGACATCTAAGTATTTCATGACTAAAGCCGCTGGGATTTCATCAAAGAAACCATAACCGAAGGATGTGAATGGAGCAATCCAAATTCTTTGGACTTCCTCAACACCATTGATACGGCAGAATTCCGCAAATGGGAGGGCTAAATCTTTAAGATTTGGGTTTGTACCTTTAATGTAATTTGGGAATGAATTTTCTTTTGTGGCACCGCAGTATCCATCGACACCTTTAGAAATACCATAATATTCACCTTTAGCAACGCCTAAATGTCCATAGCAGTCATAGCCGACATATTTGGTTTGCATTAATTTGTTGAGTTTATTCATTTGCTTCTTCAACTTGACTAAGCCAAGAAGTTTCTTGAATGAGAAATTCACTTTTGGTTCAAATGGGTGATCAATTTCACCGGTTGTTTTACGGAATTCTCTTCTCATGTTTGGTTCGTCTGGTTTGAAATCTGGACCTTTATGATAATAGCCACCGAATTCTTCCATTTCACTTACGGCGTGGTATGTGATAGCGCCCATGATAGCACCGGTTTCGAAGCTTCTTTCTTCTTCGACACCATTGTGTTTAACTTTGATCTTTGGAGACCAACATTTTCCACCAACTTTGTTTAATTTTTCATAAATAACATAGTTAGTGTATCCTTTTTTCTCGAGATACATTGCAGCAGAAAGACCAGCTGGTCCACCACCGATAATGCAAATTCTTTCGTTAAGTTTTGCCATTGTGTTATAACCCCTCTAAAATTTTCTTATATTTTATCACAATTAAGCCGAATAAAGTTTATTCTTTTTAAAAACACCCTTTTAATTCAAAAATTTCTTTCATCATTCAACCAACAATAAAAAAGCCCGATCTAAGTCGGGTTTAATGTCTTAGGCCAAAGTCAGTTATCCTTTTTTGTCTGAAATCGCCCATCCATATTGTGTCATGTTTTGAAGCATTTGCGAGCGGGGAAAACGAACTATTTTTGCTGTCGGGACGGAAGCTTTGTAGAATACGTGTTTTGAGCGTCAGCCTGGTATTTGCTTAGGCTTAGCGCGAAGACTTGTCTGTGGGCTTGTTTGATAGCTTAAAATGAGTCTGGTCGCAGGGTTTAAGCAAGGGCGGCAGGCTGGGCGGTTGAATAAGGATATATATTTATATATAAGTTGAGGTATGTAAGTATTATTTGTCTATATAGGATGGTAAACGTCGTTAATTAACACTCTACCGCTATTCAAAGAATAAATGTATGCTCCTATCACTACGAAAGGAGCTATTTTTATGGGAAAACGTTTTACCGACGTTGAACGCATCAACTTTGTTAAGAAATGGAGATTATCCGGGCTCCCAGTTAAGACGTTCGCTAATCAAAATGGTTTAAATAGAGAAACATTTAGAGAATGGGCTAATGCTTATAGAGATTTAGAAGGTAGATTCATCAAAATTAATGTCGATGACAATAACCCAACACAGCTAGTTCAGACTCAAGATATGACGATGAACATCCTCACTGAAGAACAGGTGATTAAAAAGTCACATCATTTTTCTAGATTTGATCATTCAGTTGTCGTTATTGAATATAAGAACTTAAAAGTGACCACATCATTAGAACAAGCTCTTGTCATTTTGGAGAAGCTAAAATGATTAGATTTGATACAATTAACAAAATCTACTTATATTCAGGACCAACAAGCATGAAGTTCGGAATATATAAGATACAGCAACTTGTTGCTTTTAACTTTTCTCCTGCCGAGATTATTAATTCAATATTTGTTTTCTGCTCTAAAAGCAAAAAGATAATCAAGATTTATTATGAAAACGAATATGGATTTTGGCTACTTCAAAATAGATTAAATGATGGAACTTTTAAATGGCCAGAAGTTGGAGAATTAGTTAATGTTGATAAACGTCAACTAGATTGGCTTCTTAAAGGACTAGATGTCATCGAACGCAAGCCAAAGCCTCAATTAGATGTGAAATATTACTAGATAATTACTTTTAAGTTTACAAAGTAAACTTAATATATTACAATTATCTTGATATGAATCTTGAAGAAGCTTTAAAGTACATCAAAGAGTTAGAAGAAAAGAACAAAAATCTAGAAGCCGAACTCTATAACGAAAGAAAAGAGAAGGAAAAACTTCTTTTAGCTTTAATGCATCAAAAAGAGAAAAAGACCATTGCTTATGTTAGACAGTTTGTTCCTAAAACAGAGAAAACAAATAAAGTTGTTATAAACGAAGTTGAAGAGATCATTAAAGAAGATAAAGTTGCTGCTCCTAGGAAGAAAAAGTTTGAAGATATTGACTTTGAAAAATATGTATCCGATGTCGTTGTTCTTAAACCAGACGTTTTATCTTGCCCAACATGTGGCAAAGATTTAGTTAAAATCGGAGAAAAGGTCAGATATCAAATTGACGCTGATCCGATAAATGTTAAGGTCACTAAAATTATTAAAGAAACATATAAATGTCCTGATTGCAATAAGAAAGATAATAAAGTCTACTATCCTTTGGTTAACGAAGTGTTTGATGGAAGTATCTTAACTCCAGGATTCGCTGCTTATCTTGCTTATCATAAATATGAATTAGGCATTCCATTTAATCATTTAGAAAAACATTTCTCTAACACATTAGGCTTACCAATTTCTAAATCAAATATGGCTGATTATATGGCTAAGACTGCTGAAGTTCTCACTCCAATATATGAAAGAATGAAAAGTGATTTACTTAATACATCCACTAAAGTGATACACGCTGATGAGACGACGTTAACTCTATCAAAACAAGTTAATCCTGATAGAAAAAAGAGTTATGTCTTCGTATATGCTTCAAGTTTCTATGATGATAAACAAATCCATATCTATGAATTTAATGAAATTAGAGCAATTGATCCAGAATCGTCATACTTAAAAGATTTTGATGGATATGTGATATGCGATGATTATCACGGTTACGATAAATTAAGAAAAAATAAAGAGAATATCAGACTTCAAAGATGCTGGGCACATGCAAGAAGAAAATATATGGATATTCTTAAAGCTATGCCTAAAGAGGTCAGAAATAAATCCATCGCTTTTAATATTGTTTATAAAATGGATAAACTTTTTAAAATTGAAGAAAAAGCCCACAAAGATAAGCTATTTGGTCAAAAATTAATTGATTTAAGACATGAACAAGAATTACCAATAATTAATCAAATCCATGATTTAGTATTCAACTATACCCCTAAACAAGGAAGTGCTTTTGAAGGTGCAATTAACTACACAAAGAAAGTATGGGATGATTTGCTCCCATATCTTGATAATGAGTATTTGGAGTTAAGTAACAACCTTGCTGAAAGATGTGTTAAACCTTTTGTTGTTAATCGAAAAGTATTTCAAACCTCTGGAAGTGAAGCAGGGGCTATATACACAGTTAAGTTATTCTCAATTATAAGAACCGCGATTATTAATGGACTTGATCCATACCGTTATATCAAATATGTTTTAGAAAATATTAAAAGCAAGCCAATAGATGACTTGCTACCTTATTCTAAAGATATTGCAAAAGCACTATGATTCCTGCTTTTTCCTGCAATGGGGAATCGACCTGCCGTCCTATATGGATGGCATTTTTTGTGGATAGGTGTTAATCAGCGACGTTTACATAGGATGTAAGGAAGTTGGTTGTTC
>JAEDDA010000013.1 GCA_016298185.1 Bacilli bacterium
ATGAAAAGTAGAACGGGGTTCCGCTCTACTTTTTCTTTTTCTCTTCAGGTTCTTGGTAATCGATGTGATATTCACTTAATTTCCAAGTTGGGTGTAATTGATCAATTTTATCTATCGCATCATTGAATAAGTCGGCTTCAACCTTTCTTCTTTGTTTAGGAGTGTTATTGAAGCACTTACCTGCGCTATTAATCGCGTATAAACATTCACTTTTACTGCCGTCTAAGAGACCGGACATCAATAGATATGTTCTTATACTAACCATTGATCTATCGTTTGATATATCGCGTCTTTCGTTCATTGGAACTTGTTCATCATAGAACTTTCTCGCTTCATCTAATGGTTTAGTAATGATGTTGATATATATCTTTTGGCATCTCGCACGGACATATACCTTTTCAGATACCTTATCTTTTCCTTCGATAATGATATCGATTAATTTTTCTGCTTCTTGGAATTCTTTCTTATCTAGTAAGACATATACTTTATTAAGGTTTAATTCCGCGGTGAAGTTAGAGATTTCTGTAAATGTCGCGATTTCTACATTTTCTTCACCTTGGCTAATCGCATATTCCACACGGAGTAATTCATTAAAGGCAATCTTGTTTGCGGCGTTTGTGGTCATTCTCATGCGATATCCATCTGTTGTGGTATCTAACTTAATAGGAAGGATGTTATATAAGAGAATCATGCCTCCTAAGACCGCCATAACGAGGAGGAAGTAGGCAACATTTCTAAGCACTAATTGTTCGCTTTGTCCGAATAATGTGAAGACAACAATTACCGCAGCGAGCTCCACCATATAGAACAATGTTCCGAATAATAGATATGGGGATGGATTTGGTTCTTTCTTTGCATCTTTCTTAGGAAGGATTTTTGTTTCACCAGTTAAACCATCATATCCAGAGAATTTGAATTTTGTTTTTCCGTCTTCCTTGTACCAAAGTAAGCCAAGGATATCTACAGAGATAATTAAATATCTTCCTGCCTTTGCGCCCAATATATGCGCAACTTCAAACATAATGGCATTGAATAATACGCCTGCGAGAATCGCACCAAAAATATAAAGGATGTAAACTACCATTCCACCCATATCTGTCGCGTATGCGGCGTGTTCTCTTAAAACAGTGAGACCGAACACTACTGCGACGGCTAATATCAATACATAAACAATAATTCCTGATACATCTTCTTTTCTCATAAGTTACCTTCTTTCTAGAGGCATGAATTATAGATAATTCTCGCCACTTCTCCGTCTAGTGGTTTAACAGGGTGAGCCACTACACGTGTGCCATTATCTGTTAATCTGTTAATTAGACCGTCTATGTCAATCGCACCGACTTTGAATTCCATAAGTCGAGAAGGCATACCGATATAACGGAAAAATTCTTCTGTTAATTTAATACCTTGTAAGGCATTTTCTTTTTTATCTATATTTTGTAAGTTCCATACGTTTCTTGCGTATTGATCAAACTTATCAACATCGTATTGGACATAATATTTTGCCCACGCTGGCCATAATACAGCAAGACCCGCGCCATGGGCAATAGTTTTATA
The DNA here is from genome assembly GCA_016298185.1 of Bacilli bacterium. Taxonomy (GTDB): domain Bacteria; phylum Bacillota_I; class Bacilli_A; order RFN20; family CAG-826; genus RUG13091. Next base: position 1,558 of record JAEDDA010000013.1, read on the forward strand.
CATGCCTGAAAGACCATGTTCTAATTGATGAACTGGCATTCCATGTGGTTTTCCAATATTTGTTAAACCATTATGAGATAAGCTAGACATAAGCATTAATACTGCTCGAGATTCATAGTCTTCTGGGTTTCTCATAACCTTTTGTCCCGCTTTAATTACGGACTTTAATAATGCTTCTGCGAATCCATCTGCGGGTTCGTTATCGCTAGATGGTTGCATATATCTTTCAAGAGTGTGCATCATGATATCCACGATACCGCACGCTGTTTGATATGGAGATACAGAATAAGTTAGTGTCGGATTTTCAATTGCGAATACTGGTCTTACTAATTCGGAATTGAATCCCGCTTTTCTACCAGTTCTATCGTTTTGAATAACACATGATGTCGACATTTCGCTTCCCGCTGCGGAGATAGTTAATATCACACCAATTGGTAATGCTTTTGTTGGTTTTGATTTATGAGAATTGAAATCAAATAAATCACCATCGTAATCATAAACACAGGCAATTAGTTTTGCGGTGTCAATAACAGATCCGCCACCGATAGCTAAAATGAAGTCTGGTTTAAATTCTCTAATTTGATAGATGTTTTCTCTCACGAAATCTATTTCTGGATTAGGTCTAACCCCTTCAAGTAACATGTGAGAGATGTTTTTCTCTTCTATTTTGCCAATAACTTTAGTTAATAGGCCGTTTTTCTTCACGGAACCTTGCCCGATGATAATTAATACTCTTTGAATTCTTTGCTCGCTTAAAATGTCCCCAATGAGGTCTTCCTTATCAGGTCCGAAATAAATCTTGGTTTTAATTTGAAGATTAAAATCGATCATTTTTGTTTACTCCTAATAATTAATAAGCGATTAACTGCGTCAGTAAACGCAGTGCTAGATTCAAATGCAAAACAATTCAATAAACCCTCTAATGATTTAGCCTTATAAGTTGCTAAATAGTAGATGATGGAATGTGAATATCCTAAAGCATAGAATCTCGCAACCGCTTTACGGTCGTTGATATGTAACTTTTTTGAATCGTGAATTCGATTGATGATTCTTAAAAATGTTTTGTAGCAAACGTTATATATAAACTCTTCGGCAAGTTCTTTTCCTGCGGAGTTTAATGTCGCGTCAATGAAACCTTTGTTTTTTAAATAATATTTGTAAATATAAACGAGTGTATCATTAACATTTTGGACTTCATCAAGTTCTGGGATTTCTTCATTTAAGAAAATCAAAGTTAATAAATCATAAATATCGTGGAAGTGATAATAAAAAGTCTGACGGTTAACTTTACATTTCTTAGTTAAGGTCGTCACTGAAATAGAGTCCAAAGGGACTTCAGACATCATGTTCTTAAGAGCTTCCGCTAAACGATATTCTGTTTTCATTATTTGAGTTTACAATACTCCTTGATTATCTCTGAGCCAACTGCGGCATTATTTAAAACTAATTTAATATTGGATTCTAATGAATCTCCACCTGTTAATTCGACAATTGTTTTTAAGAGGAATGGCGTTGTTTCCTTACCTTTAATTCCTTGTTCGTTCATCATCTTTAATGCTTTTTCAATCGCGTCATCAATGACTTTCTTATCCATGGAATATTCTTCTGGAATTGGATTACAGATTAAGATACCACCTTGGAGATTATTCTTTTCTTTTTCATACATCGCTAAGGCTGCTTCCTTAGCATCTTCTAATTTGTAGTCGACTTTAAGCCCACTGTGGGCGGTATAAAATGCTGGTAATTCTTCTGTTTTATAACCAAGCACTGGAACACCCATTGTTTCTAAGTATTCAAGTGTAAGTGGTAAATCTAAGATGGCTTTAGCACCAGCACAAACAACTGTGACATTGGTCTTGGCTAATTCTTGTAAGTCAGCAGAGATGTCCATTGTTTCTTGTGCGCCTCTATGAACACCACCGATACCACCAGTAACGAATAATTTAATACCTGCTTGGTTAGCAATGATCATTGTGGCAGCCACTGTTGTTGCGGCCCATAACTTCTTTGCGTAGACAACTGGTAAGTCTCTACGAGAAACTTTGATAATTCCTTTTCTCTTACCAAATTGTTCAATTTCTTCTGGTGTCATACCGACAATTGCGTCACCATCGATGATACCAATTGTGGCCGGAACAGCACCGTGTTCACGAATGACTCTTTCCACTTCTAAAGCGGTTTGGACATTCTTTGGATAAGGCATACCATGACTGATGATGGTACTTTCTAACGCTACGACAGGTCTATTTTCCTTAATAGCGGATAAAACTTCTGGATTAATCTTTAGCATTTTGATGTTCTCCTCTAAATACTTCTACTACATATGAAACGATTAAATATGTCGCTATTGCTAACACTATAATTATAGCAATTACAAACCAGTTAACTAATGTTAATGACGGGAAATTAATAGCAATAATTGATTCTTTAACTCCTATTTTATAAGAGATAATCGCCGCTAGGACTAATAAGCCCGCTTCAACAGTTGCTGCTCCCGCAAATACGATTGCGCGATATTTGTTGAATGGTAAACAGATCTTTAATAAGACAACTAAACCTAATATTGTGAAAACAACAACACTCATTGTAGTTGCGGTTTCTAATTCATAAACACCAGTATAGAAAATGGTGTTGTCTTGGAATATGTAAAGAACATATATCACAGTAACCGCAAGGATAATCGTGGCAAAACCAGGAACTGCTTTTCTTAAAATACTTCCAATAAAGCTTCCTTTGAGTGGTTCTTGATTTGGTTCTAAGGCTAAGAAGAATGATGATAATCCGATATTAATCAAACTCCATAATTGGAAGTGTGTGGCTTCAAATGGATATTTAATTCCTAATGTTGCCATTAAAATCAAGAACACTAATGTTGTGGTCATAGAGAACATAGTCTTCACTAAGAATAAGGAAGATGTTCTTTGTAAATTATTGATAACTCTTCTACCTTCAGCAACAACGCTTGGCAAGGAGTTGAAATCAGAATTTGTTAAAACGATATGAGAAACGTTTTTTGCTGCTTCTGAACCATTGTTCATAGCAATACTACAATCCGCACGCTTAAGAGCTAAGATGTCATTAACACCATCGCCTGTCATTGCGACTTTTTCACCTTCATTTTTCAATGCTTGGATAATGATTTCTTTTTGATCAGGATTCACTCTTCCAAAGATGTCATATAAAGGAGCAATCTTTCTTACTTCATCATCGGATAAACCCGCTAAAGAGATATATCTTTCTGCGCCTTCAATACCAACTTCTGAAGCGATGTGACCAACAGTCTTTGGATCGTCGCCAGAAATAACTTTGATTTTCACACCATTATCTTTAAACCATTTAAATGTTTCAACTACGTTCTCACGAATGTGGTCTTGTAAAACGATTAAAGCAATAGGATTAACTTCGTTTTCAATTTTGCCGTCTTTGATTGGTTTGTTTGATTTGGCTAAGACCAAAACTCTATCACCATTATTTGTATATTCTTCACTTCTTAAAACTAGTGAATTCAAATTAAGAATATTCAAGAATTCTTGAGCGCCTAAAACATATGTTTCTCCACCTTTAAATGTAGCAGCAGAATATTTATTTTCACTATTAAATGGTAATGCTTCTACGACACCTTTTGTGGATTCGTAATTGAAGTATTTCTTTAATGCTTGAGCGGTGAAATTGTTGTCTTTTGTAGCATGTAATAAATTGGACATGATTTGCGCTATGTCTTCGGTTGTATATTTATCTGGTCCAATAATTAAGACTTTCTTCACATCCATATTTCCATCTGTGATTGTGCCAGTTTTATCCACACACAAAACAGTGGTTCTTGCTAACATTTCCACTGAATAGAAATCTTGCACTCTAGCACCTTTCTTAGAAAGTTTTAAAACTGCAACCGCAAGAGCGACAGACGCTAATAAGTATAGACCAGCAGGAATCATGGAAATCATGCTTCCAGAAATGCCTTTAATTGAATCTTTGAATTCAGCGTAATTGAATGCACCATTTTCGGTGAATCCACCTTTGAGATAATAGATAACGCCAATAGCTATTGCTAAAGTGACAACAATACTAGCAATGATTCTGAATAACCAAGTTAATGTTTTCAAAATTTCAGAAGGAGATCTTTTGAATTTTTTGGCTTTTGACTGAATAGTTTCGATATAACTATCTTCACCAATTTTTTCAGCGAGCATATTACCAGTACCACTAACGACATAGGAACCGGAATACAAATAATCTCCAGGATTTTTAACGATGTTTCTTGATTCACCAGTTAATGCGGATTCATTAACAATTAAAGAGCCACTTAATAAAGCTCCATCAACTGATATTTGATTACCGCTTTCAAGGCAAATTAAATCATCAAGAACGATTTCTTTATCTTGAATAATTACTTCTTCACCATTTCTAATTACTTTATGTTTTGGCTGATTGAGAACTCTAAGTTTACTCATTAATCTACGGGCTTTAATATCTTCGTATAAACTCAATCCAATATTTGGAATAAGGACCGCCAAAAACGTAAGTCCTGTCCAGTATTGAGCGGCAATCATTAATCCCGCAACAACGAATAAAAGAACATTAAACAAAGAAAAAACGTCAGTGAGAATAATTTCAAGATAGGTTTTACCCACAACCACTCTAGTTTTGTTAACTAAACCTAGTTTCTTTCTCTCTTCGACCTGCTCATTAGATAAGCCTTTTGTCAATGAAGGAGTTGTTCTTGTAATACGTTTTTCGTTTTTCATATACGTGTGTTTATATAATAAAAAACTTGGACTATTTTGTTAAGTCCAAGTTTGTCATTTACTTTGCCTTTTTGCCTTGAAGTAATTGGTGATTATTGAGGAGCACTCTTCTTTTAGAATGCCTGACACCACTTTTGGGTGATGATTGATATTGTTTGCTTCTAAGACATTTATTGACGATCCTAGTGCGCCACCTTTTGGATCAGAAGCACCATAATACACTTTATTGATTCTTGATTGGATAATTGCACCAGAACACATGATACATGGTTCTAAAGTGACATAAATGTCACATCCTTCAAGTCTCCAGCTTTTTAATTTTTTAGAAGCTTTGTTTATTGCGATGATTTCTGCATGCCCAATAGGACTTTGTTTGGTTTCTCTTTGGTTATGACCGCGAGCGATTATTTTGTCATCTTTAACAATGACACAGCCAATAGGAACTTCGTCTATTAATTGAGCTTTCTTGGCTTCCTTAATAGCTTCTTTCATGTATTTGATCATTTTTTCCATAAAAACAAACCACCGCACATGAATAAGATACTTAAGGCTGCTGCATTCCTGCCCTGACCTGGTTCATAGATATCCATCGCGATGGCGGTGTAATTATATAACATAGTTGTTTTGTTTATCAATAAAGACAAACAAAAAGAGGATTTCTCCTCATTTCGTTTTATTAACAATAATAAACTACGTTTATTTGACTTACAGTAACGGTGTGTATCCCGTATAGATCACAAACCACATAACCATTATCATCGATTTGATTGTAAGTAATGTATGTTTCGGTTGTTACGTCGACGCCATATCCTGCGGTAAAGCTTCCAAGAAATGTAATGTGATCAAAAGTGGCCATCTCTAAGTTAAATTTAAATTGAAGGGTGTAATAACCATTTCCGCCACCATCACTCACTTTGAATATGTTGCCGTTTTGTTTATAGATAATACTACTACCATAAATGGTTCCAAAATCATATAAACCAAATTTATTTCCTTTTGGTGTTTCTTTTTCTAAAGAAATCCATACGGTGTTTGTGTCAACTTCACCAGACATAGTTTCATCGACATCATCGGCAGTGAATTCAATTTGATATTCTTGCGCTTTGACTGTTTGTGGTTTGATTTCGTTTCTAAAAGCAAATCCTAAACTTGCCACAATAGTTAATACCGCGACCCCTGAGATAATAATTGGTAGTTTTTTCTTCATAAAGAATTTCCTCCAAAACGCTAATAATCTTAATGAAAAAAATATGATAGATAAAGAAAAAAACGGAATTTTTATTCCTCTTTTCTTAATATCTGCAGATTTAATTCAATAAGAACCATTAAAGGATCAACAAACACCTACTACGGCATTAAAGTAGTTGTGATAACAAATAATAAATAATTATCTTTTTTATATATAAAAAGGGATTTCCCTTAACGGGTCATCCCTTACATTCATTTAAGATTTACTTAACTGGTTTGAGAACTTTGATGCCACCCATGAATGGTTGGAGAACTTCAGGAACTAATACTGAACCATCTTCTTGTTGATATTGTTCTAATATCGCTGGGAAGACACGGCTTGTAGCTAAACCAGAAGCATTCAATGTGTGCATATATTTGGTTTTGCCAGTTGCTTTATCTCTATAACGCATCATGCCACGTCTTGCTTGGTAATCTCTTGCGTTACTTGCGGAGCTAACTTCTTTATAAATTCCAATACTTGGAATGAAAACTTCGATGTCATATGTTCTTGCCATGGAGTGAGATATATCACCTGCGGCTAATTTTGAGACTTGGAAGTGTAATCCTAATTTTTCCACTAAGGAAACGGCTTTATTCACTAATTCTTGGAACGCTGCATCGCTGCCTTCTTGTGTGGTGTATTGAACCATTTCGACTTTGTCGAATTGATATCCACGGATCATACCTCTTTCTTCGGTACGATAACTACCTGCTTCTCTACGATAGCAAGGTGTGTAAGCGAAAAATTTTCTTGGTAAATCATCTTCAGATAAGATTTCGTTACGATACAAATTAACTAATGCTGTTTCAGCGGTTGGTAACAAAAATCTCTTTGGTTCAAGTCCTTCAAGCCAGAAGACATCTTCTTTAAATTTTGGGAATTGACCAGCAACTAAGCCTGATTCCTCATTTAATAAATGAGGAGGTAGGATAAATTCATATCCATCTTTTAAATGTTCGCTAATGAAGAAGTTTAAGATAGCCCATTCGAGTCTGGCGCCTAAATTTGTATAAATCCAACTACCACGACCAGCGATCTTTCCGCCTCTTTCATAATCGATTAATCCTAAGGATTCCGCTAATTCAACATGGTCTTTAATTTTGAAACCGAATTCTGGTTTTTTGCCATATGTGTGAATAACTTTATTGTTCTCTTTGCCACCACCAACAAGGTCTTCATCTGGAATGTTTGGAAGCACAATCATGAAGTCATAGATTTTTTGATCTAATTCTTTTAATTTCGCTTCATTATCTGCGTTGTTTTTAGCGATTTCTTTAACTTTTGCGAAGATTTTAGAAACATCTTCACCATTTTTCTTAGCTTGAGGAACACTTGCGGATAAGCGATTCATTTCCGCTTTATTACCTTCAACGCTTTGAATTAATTGTTTTCTTTGGGCGTCCCATTCCAATAATTCTTTGAAATCGGTATCCCACATTTTTCTTTTGAGTAATTCTTTAATTTTCTCTGGGTTTTCACGAATTAGATTAATGTCCAACATAATTAATCTCCTTTATTTTGATACTTTCTTAATATTGATTTGCTCGAGATAGAACCATCTTAATTGTTCACCAATTGTTTGAAGATTACATTTGCTAGCAAATGTGTATGCCTCATCAATTGTAGGTTTTAACTTCCCTGTTAAGTAATCCTTAATAAGAGAAGTTAATGTCTCTGAGAATTCTCCTAAGTATGCTGTTTTGCCGTCTTCTAATAGGTCTGGATAGACAGCTTGCTTACGAGCAATTATTTGGCATTTGGCTGCCATAGCATCCATTATACTCACAACACCTGCTGTTTTGTATCCTGGAAGCACAAATACATCTGCGTTTAATAATGCGCTACGATAAATATCGTCTGGAATTATATTGATGAACTTGATGTTCTTTGGAGCGGAAGAAATAACTTTTTTAATTTTTAAAGTGTTATAAATGCCTGGTATAGTTTCACGACCTATATAATAGAAAGCAACTTCTGGTAATAGTTTTGCGGCGTTTATAAGCGCGTTTATACCTTCCATATTGGAATCGTATTCACCTAAGCCAACAACAAGCTTACGTTCGGGATCTTCGCGGAAATAACGATGGAAGATAGTCTTCTCATCTTCCCTAGAAAAATCAAAACGCGCCATATTGACACCTGGTAGGGAAATAGAAATGTCTGTTGTTACTCCACTGTTAACAAGGAATGATCTACCTTTTTCCGAAGGAACAAGGACTAAATCAGCCTTATTTAAAAACCTTAAAGCTTTACTTGTTAATTCCGTTGTTCTTACTCCGTCTTTACTCTTGTGTTCAAGATAGGAAGCAAGTGGATCGTCTTCACAATAAAGCGCACTGACAACAACAGGGATTCCGTTTTCTTTTGCGTCATTAAGTTTGTTTTCATCTTCCGGCGAAATCAAATGAACAATATCGTATTTGTCAACGATGCTTGTTGTGTGTTCGACTCCGACCATTTCGAGGGCGCCCTTAATGGTTTTTCTTAAACGGACACCCTCAAAATCGGAACCTTTTTTATTTGGTTGAAAACTAACCAAAACTTTCATAATTATTCTTCTGTGTTTTCTGCTGCTGGATTGTCTGCAGCCTCTTCATCTTTGACAGGTTCTTCAGTTTCTTCGCCTGGTTCTTCGTGTGGAACAATAGCGATAGAAGAGACTCTTTGTCTGCCTTCGAGGTTCATGATTTTAACACCTTGTGTGTTACGACTTGCGACACGGACTTGCGCTAATGGTGTTCTAATAACAATACCAGCATTTGTGATGACCATTAAATCATCTTCTAAATTAACTGCACGCACAGCCACGAGATTACCAACTTTTTCAGTGGCCTTTAAGGTAGAAACACCTCTTGTACCACGTTTGGTAATGCGGTATGTTGGTTCGCCATCATCATCGATAGCTTTGGTCATTTTGCCATAACCTTTATCTGTAACGACCAAGATGTGATCACCTTCATAACTTGCGGTGACACCGACAACTCTAGCATTATCGATTAATTCAATACCTTTAACACCGGAAGCACTACGACCCATTGGTCTAACTTCGTTAGTTGGGAAGTTAACCATCTTACCATTGGATGCGGCGATACCGACTAATAAGTCTTGTGTGTATTCGCCATTTTCGTTAGCAAATTCTGGAAGTTCAATCTTTTCAGAAACTTGTTTAACGTCTAATAAGTTGTCGCCTTCACGAAGTGTGATTGCAATTTTACCGTTTTGACGGATGGATTCGTATTCTTTTAATGGAGTGCGTTTAACAATACCTTCGGTTGTGAAGAACATTAAGAAACGATCATCTCTATATTCATTAACAGCGATGATGGATTTAACGCTTTCGCCTTTTTCGATATTGATTAAGTTAATCACTGGGACACCTTTACCTGTTCTTTGATATTCAGGAACTTGGTAACCACGAATACGATAAACTTTACCTAAATCTGTAAAGAATAATAGGTCGGTATGTGTTTTGGTGTAGACCATTAATTCAACGACATCATTTTCGTTTAATGATGTGCCTTTAACACCACGGCCACCTCTATTTTGTGTTCTAAATGTATCAGCGGATAATCTCTTAACGTATCCACCTCTGGATAATGTGATAACGATATCTTCTTGTGGGATTAAATCTTCATCATCGATAGAGGCATCACTATTGGTGATTTCTGTGCGTCTTTCATCACCGAATTTATCTTTGATTTCGAGTAATTCTTTGATGACAACATCAACTTCATTTTCTCTACTAGAAAGAATTCTCTTATATTCAGCGATGTTCTTTTCAAGTTGCACTCTTTCAGCTTCTAACTTTTCATTTTCAATGCCGGTTAATCTACGTAAGTTCATGGCTAAGATAGCTTGGACTTGTGGTTCGGTGAAACCGTATTTTTCCATTAATTTATTAGTAGCATCTTCTGGAGTGGAACTTGCTTTAATGATATCAACGATATCATCAATATTATCATGACATTTGATTAAACCAACGACGATGTGGTCACGGAATTCATCTTTGTCTAATAAGTATTTGGTTCTTCTTTCAATAACATTGACTTGGAAGTCTAAGTATTCTTGAAGCATGGTTTTTAGTGAACACACTTTTGGTGCATTGTCCACTAAGCAGAGGTTGATAATACCAAAGCTAACTTGTAATTGAGTCATCTTATAAAGTTGATTTAATAAGACTTCTGGAATTGCATCTCTTCTAACTTCAATAACAACTCTAATGCCATCTTTGTTAGATTCGTCACGAATGTCTGTAATGCCATCGATGACTTTATCTCTAACTAAACCTGCCATGTTTTCAATCATGTTGGCTTTGTTAACGCCGTATGGAACTTCGTCAACAACGATTCTCTTTAAGCCGTGATCACCACGATCTTCAATATGGCATTTACTACGAATAGCGATACTACCTGTACCGGTTTCATAAGCTTCTCTAATGCCACCACGGCCGAGGATTAAACCACCAGTTGGGAAGTCTGGACCTTTAACATATTCCATTAATTCTTCAGTGGTGATTTCTGGGTTTTTGCTTAAAGCAACAACACCATCAATAACTTCGTTTAAGTTGTGTGGTGGGATGTTTGTGGCCATACCAACAGCAATACCACTAGAACCGTTAACTAATAAGTTAGGGAATCTGGAAGGTAAGACTGATGGTTCTTGGTCAACACCGTCGTAGTTGTCGACAAAATCAACAACATCACAACCAATGTCTCTGACCATTTCAAGGGCCATCTTGGCCATACGAGCTTCAGTATAACGATAAGCAGCTGGTTCGTCGCCATCGATAGAACCGAAGTTACCATGACCTTCGACTAAGGTGTATCTCATTGCAAATGGTTGGGCTAATCTGACTAATGCGCCATAGATAGCGGCGTCACCATGTGGGTGATATTTACCCATAACGTCACCAACGATACGGGCACATTTTTTAAATGGCTTATCAGGCGTATTACCTGTTTCACTCATAGAATAGACAATTCTTCTATGAACTGGTTTCATACCATCTCTAACATCAGGAATGGCACGAGCAACGATAACGCTCATCGCGTAATCGAGGAATGATTCTTGAACTAATCCAACTGTATCGACATCAGTTAATCCAGCAACAATTCCTGCTTCTAATTCTTTGGCTTCTTCAGGAAGTTCTTCGTTTTCTTGTTCAGCTACTTCGTCATTGACGATTTTTTCTTCATCTTCGAATAACATGAATTTGTCCTCCTTCATTAGATATCGAGGTTCTTCACGAACTTGGCGTTAGCGTGAATGAACTCTTTACGTGGATCAACATCATCACCCATTAAATCGGTGAAGACTTGTTCCGCTTTGATGGCGTCATTGAGGGTAACTCTGAGCATCTTGCGGTTCTTTGGATCCATTGTGGTTTCAAGTAATTGTTCGGCATCCATTTCACCAAGACCTTTATAGCGTTGGAATGGATAACCAGGTTTTAAATTGAGCTTCTTTTTAATGACTTCAAGTTGCTCATCAGAATAGGCATAGTATTGTTTACCATGGTATTCAACTTTATATAGAGGAGGTTGTGCGATATATACGTATCCTTCTGTAATAAGAGGACGCATAAATCTATAGAAGAATGTTAATAACAAAATACGAATGTGACTGCCGTCAACATCAGCATCGGTCATAATAACGATCTTGTGGTATCTGATTTTAGAGGTATCAAATTCCGGATCAATGCCACCACCGATAGCAGTAATCATGTTACCGATTTCAGCGTTAGCAAATATTCTCTTAGCTTGTGCTTTTTCAACGTTTAAGATTTTACCACGGAGTGGTAAGATTGCTTGTGTTTCACGGTTTCTACCGTTCTTAGCACTACCACCAGCGGAGTTACCTTCAACGATGAACAATTCGCATTCTTCTGGATTTTTACTAGAGCAATCTGCGAGTTTACCTGGAAGAGTGGTTAATTCGAGAGAGCCTTTTCTACGGAAATCTTCACGAGCCTTACGAGCCGCCATACGAGCGTTCGCAGCCATGACGATTTTTTCCATAATCATTCTGGCTAAACGTGGATCTTCAAGCAAGAATCTTTGGAATTGTTCGCTGACAATACCGTTGACGATTTTTCTCACTTCGGAGTTACCTAATTTAGTCTTTGTTTGTCCTTCAAATTGTGGGTTTGGATGCTTGACTGAGATAACTGCGGTTATACCTTCAGCAATATCATCATAGGTTAAGTCATCTTCACCCTCTTTTAAGAACTTATATTCACGACAGTAATTGTTAACAATTTTTCTCATTGCTTCTTTGAAGCCTGTTTCGTGCATGCCGCCTTCATGGGTATGGACGTTGTTACAGAATGAGTAGACGTTTGCACTATAACCATCATCATATTGGAAGGCGATTTCAGCATACACGTGAGCGGTGCTTCCGCTTGCTAATGTGATTGGGACTGAACCTTCGCAATAAATAACTTCGTCAAATAATCTTTGTTTGTGATTGTTGATGAATAAGACGTATTCTTTAATACCACCTTTGTAGCAGAAGCTTTCTTTAACTTGTTGTTCGCCTCTGTCATCAATAACAGTGATTCTAATGCCTCTATTTAAGAAGGCTGTTTGTCTCATTCTGTCGCGGATTGTTTCGTAGTTATATTCTGTTGTGTCTTGGAAAATAAGTGGGTCTGGTTTGAATGTAACTTTAGTACCATTTGCGTTCTTGTCGCATGTGCCAATTTTCTTTAAGTGATCAATAATGTGTCCACCGTTTTCGAATTTGATGTAATAGACGCCACCATCTTTATTAACTGTAACTTCACACCATTCGGATAAGGCATTAACAACTGAGGCACCAACACCGTGTAAACCACCAGAAACTTTATAACCGCCACCTTCACCGAACTTACCACCAGCGTGTAAGACTGTATAAACAGTTTCAACACCGGATAAGCCGCTCTTGGCAACGACGTCAACAGGAATACCACGACCATTATCTACGACTGTAATTGTGTTTCCTTTATTGATTGTAACTGTAACTTCTGTACAGAAACCCGCTAATGCTTCGTCGATAGAGTTATCAACGATTTCCCACACTAGGTGGTGAAGACCAGCAGCGGATGTTGTACCAATGTACATACCTGGTCTTTTTCTAACTGCTTCAAGCCCCTCTAAGACTTGAATGTTGGTTGCTGTATATTTAGCATCAGCTTTTTCTAATTGAACTTCTTCCTCGTTCATTTCAGAAACTTCTACTTTAATCTCTGGAGCAGGATTTTCAGCTTTAGCTTCTTCAACAGCAACTACTTTCTTTTCTTCTTCCATTAGAAGACCTCCTTTTGTTCATTTTTCTTTATTTGGTATTGGGAGGCACCCTCTACCTCTAGTTTGGTCGCGGTAATGAACACCTGATCAAACTTTTTAACAAAACTTATGAGTCTTTGACGATGTGCCAAGTCAAGTTCGCTCATCACATCATCAAGCACTATAACTGGTCTCTTGTCCTTATCTTCAATCAAGAAGTAAGGAGAGAGTTTTAAGGCCAAGGCCACAATTCTGTTCTCGCCTTGAGAACCAAATTGGCCGATATCGCGCCCATTTAGACTGATTGAGAAGTCTTCTCTGTGCACCCCTATGGATGTTGCTTTTGCGTGTAAATCTCTCTCTTCAGCCCGTTTAAATGCCTCTAAAGCATTCTTTTGGAAGTCCTCGTTATAATCCACAAATGGTTTGTAGTTAATTTCGAGTTTTCCATTAACGCCCGTGAGCGCGCGCGTTATTTTTATAAGGATATCATTGATATCCTTGACATACATCTGTCTATAAGAGACGATAGGACCACTTAATTTGACAAGCATTTCGGTGGTTGTTTCTAATAAGACAGGGTCAACCTTATCGCTTTTTAAGAGTTCGTTTCTCTCTTTCAAAACCTTGTTATAACGGTTGATATAATCCAGGTATGGTTGGCTCTTTTTAGATAGGTTGATATCTATAAAGTTTCTCCTGGTTTTTGGTGAATCCCTAAACATCAATACGTCTTTGGGTTCAAACAGTAATACATTCATGCAGTTAGACAATTCTGATATCTTAGATATCGCTTTGCCGTTAATAAACACGTGTTTGCCAGATTCGGAAATGATGATTTTTACTTTTCTTTTTAAATCTCCTTCTTCGCAAACAGCGGTTATCTCTGCGCTGCTTTTACCTTTTTGAATGAGATCAACATCATCTGAAGTTCTAAAACTTCTCGATAAAGATAGATAATAGATAGCTTCAACAACATTGGTTTTGCCCACCGCGTTTTGACCAGTCAATATGTTCAACTTTGGTGAGAACTCATACGTAAGGTTTGAATGGTTTCTGAAGTTCTTGAGGGAAAGTGTCTTAATAATCATGGCCTATTTGATTACAAAGACGCCGCTAGGCAATCGAATTTCGTCTCCGCTGTACAATTTACGACCTCGACGGTTTTCGCGCTCTCCATTGACCAAAACCACTGTTTCCGCCAAATATGACTTGACCATTCCACCTGTTGAAATGGTACCAGTGATTTTAAGCAAAGATTGAAGAGTAATATATTCTTCGCCTGCGTTTAAAGTAATGATTTTTGGGCCCACAAAAAACTCCTTGAAACAATTATACATTATATAAATAAAAAAGGGAATAAAATATTCCCTCTTCTATTATATTCTCTTAATTGGGTGTTTTTGCCCTAATATGTCCTCACTGGCGTGACAATTTGAACGACCGAGTCATCTGAGATGTTTCTGATAACAAACGGCTTCATTTCGCCCACAAATTCAAACTTCACATCTTCACAGTTGAGAGCCTTGACTGCCGCAACAACGAATTCGCTATTGAAGGACACTCTTAGTTCTTGTCCAACGAATTTGAAGACATCAATCTTTTCGATAGCAGAACCGATTTGTTGGCTCTTCGCGGAAATTTCAATTCCGTCTTCACTCATAGAAAGGTCAACAACATTTTCACGTTCAACAGATAAGATATTTGCACGATCAATGGCTTTAATAAAGTCATTGGCGTTAACTTCCAAGTGATAATTTGTAACGCGCGGAACAATATTCTTTGTATTTGGATATTCGCCTGCGATAAGGCGTGAAGCTACAACTGTTCTACCTAATTGGAATAAAGCTTTTTTATCACTAAATGAGATATCGACGGAATCTAACCCTTCCAATAAATGGTCGACCTCCACCATCATCTTGGCAGGAACATTTGCGACAAAGTGAATATCTTGATCAACAGTAACTTCTTTTCTTGCCATACGAGCAGAGTCGGTAGCGGTTGCGGTCAACAAACCATCATTCGCTTCCAAATTAATAGCGGTGAGTACTGGTCTTTGTTCTTTGGTGGATGCTGCAAAAGCAGTTTGGGAAACCAAAGCGTTGAATGTAGACCTTGCTAATGTGAGTTGTGTGCCTGATGGATCTAAATCTAAATCTGGGTATTCTTCTAATCTAACGCAGTTCAATTTATATTCAGAACGATTATCGCTGACTGTAGCAATTGTGGAATCGATTACATCTAAAGAGATTTCTTCCGATTCCATCTTTCTTGCGATTTCCATGATGAGTTTTGCGTTAATCAATGTTCCACCTTCTTTGAAATTTCTAATGATTTCCACACCATTAAATCTATATGGAACTTGAGTCTTAATAGTTAAATCAAAATTTGATCCTGTAATAAAAAGTCCATTTTCGTTAAGTTCTAATCTTAAATTCGCTAAAACTGGATTTGCTGTTTTGTTACCTACAGCTCTACCAGCAACTAATAAACCTTTAAGAAATTCTTCTCTTTTGATTGTAAATCTCATATTAATTTCCTTTCATTTATTATATTAATAATAATTATAATGTGTGTGGATTTTGTGGATAACCTTGTGGATTGATGCAAAATTGTTCACTTGTTTTTATTCTACCACACCAGTAATAGATTTGAATATTTTATTTTTAATAAACTAATTATGGTTTTAGGCGTTTTTCTAACTCAGTAATCGCCTCTTTTAATGCCTCGTTAGTTTTCAACTCTTTATCCACCTTGGAAATGGCTGACATAACTGTTGTGTGGTCCTTTCCACCAAACATATCACCAATTTTCTTTAATGGTACATCTAACATTTGTCTAATGAGATACATTGCTATATGTCTTGCTAGGGCGATTTGACCTGTACGAATCTTTCCTGTGATTTGAGAAGGGGTCAAATTGTAGTAGTCTGCAACAACATTAATTATCTTTTGTTCACTGAGTTGGGTTGTTAGTTGTTTTCCGCCCACTAATGATGAAACAGCTTCCATTGCATCTTCTATTGTAACTTTGTCTGTTTTCTTGATACTTGTTGTCACAAAAATTAACCTATGTAACGCACCTTCTAACTCCCTGACGTTCTTGCTAAATTTATCAGCGTAGAAGTATAGAACATTTTCGTCGAATTTATTGACATCTAAGCCCAATGCTTCGATCTTCTTTCTGAGAATCTCAACACATGTATTTTGATCAGGTTCTTCAATTTTTACCACTAATCCTTGGCTAAATCTTGTAACTAAGCGTTCTTCTAACTTGTTCAATTCGTTAGGTTGATGATCAGATGTAATGACGATTTGTTTTCCGTTATTAATCATGTTGGTGTAGATGTAGAAAAACATCTCTTGTGTATTAACCTTATTTGCGAGGAATTGAACATCGTCAAGAAGGAGCACATCAACATCCCCGAAATAGTCTTTTAATGATTGTGATTCTTTTTCACCACGGACATATCTGATGTATTCTTCAACAAAGTCATTAGCGGTAATGTAAAGGATTTTGGCGTTAGGGTTCTTTTCCTTAACTATATAATTTCCTATCGCGTGTAAAAGGTGTGTTTTTCCTAATCCACATTGTGAGTGAATAAATAAAGGATTGAACATTTTTCCTGGGTTGCTGGCAATTAACAAAGCCGCTTGAGAAGCTTCTCTGTTGAAGTGGCCAACAACAAAGTTATCAAATGTTAAATTAGGATTAATGACAGCGTCTTTGAAGTATTGTGGTTTCTTTGATGTTGCTTGTTCTTGCGATGGTTGAGATTGCTTGACATCGGAATCTAAAACAAATTCCAATCTAAAATTAGATTGAGTAATCTCGTTAACAACATTTGAAACCATATCATAATATTTTGTGCTAATTAAATTTTTCGCTAATAATGTGCTGACAACCACAACAATAGCGTTGTCTCTAATTTCATAAATATAACTATCGGCGAAGAACGAATCGAATAATTGTTTTTCGCCCAACTGCTCTTCTATTCTCTTGAGCGATCTGTCCCATAATTGGGCAATTTCTGATATTGAACTAATCATAAAATAAAAAATCCTTTATTTTGGCTGAACTAATTATAGAATAATCCACATAGATTTTTAATGAGAAAAAGCAAAAATTAAATTATCCACATTTATTTGCCTAAAATTATTGAAGTATAATGAGTTTTCCACCAAATCCACAATTTTTCAATGTGGAAAACTTTATATGAGTATTCAACAAACATCGTTTTTTATGTGAGTAACACAATTGTATAATCAATATTCGTAACATAAAAATAACTCTGTTATTATTTAAATAAAAGTATTGTATTCGGTATGTAGTATAAAAATATGTGGAAAACTCAATTCCACACTATTTTTCTTATGGTTTTTGTGTGTTGAGAACGGAAGTTTTACACAATTAAAGATTTAAGATGATTTCCTGCGTGCCCACACACTTGTTGACATTTATAGATAAATGCACATATAATTTATCACGCTATGTTTAAGGAGGTACACTTAATATGAAACGTACATATCAACCAAGCAAAATCAAACACCAACGCAAAGCTGGTTTCCGTGCCAGAATGAAGAGTGATAAAGGCCGCAATGTGTTGGCTCGTCGTAGAGCTAAGGGTCGTAAATCACTTACTGCCTAAGGAGTTTAGATGAAAGTCATTAATCGCATCAAAAAAAGCGATGATTTCGCATTGACGATTAATAAAGGCTTTTCCTACAGATTACCTAGTTATATTGTTCATGTGAGAAAAACCGAAAACAAGATTACTAGAGTTGGTATTTCCGCATCAAAGAAATTAGGTCACGCGGTTACTCGTAACCGTGTTAAACGTCAAGTGAGAGCAATTTGTGATCAAGTTATTGATTATTCGCAAAAGTCACTTGATATCGTCATCATTGTTAAAACAAAGTTTTTAACCACATCATTTGATGACAACAAATCACAATTATGTGATTTAATGAAAGGGCTATAAAATGAAAAAAAGTACAAAAATTGGATTAGGTATTGGTGGTCTTCTTTTAGGAACACTACTTTTATCTGGTTGTACAAACTCTTTCTGCTCAACAGTAGACAAAGCCCACATCCTTTATGCAATCGACCATGGCGTATGTGAATATTACGCAACAGAAGATGAAGCTAAGGCAGCTTCAGAAGCGGGCAAAGGAAATTTCGTTGGAAAAGTTCCAAACACAAACATTTACTATGCTGCTGGATTCTCCAATAGTGGTAATCTTCAAAAGATTAGAGCTGCCGCTGATAAAGAAGGAATTAGCGTTCCATCTATCAAATACTATGTTGCTTTAGATAATGTTGTACTAGATCACGCCATTCAACAAAAAGTTGCTGATGCAAACGATCCTTCTATTACAGTTGAATCAATTAAATCTACATTAACAGTTGAAGAAATTGGTAGCGCAAAGGAAAATAGTGGACTACTTTACGATTATGGTTATTTGAAGTTCTATGGTACAAACGCCAAAGAAAGCAAAAAGTTATGGGAAAACTGGATCTCATTTGATAATGAAGCCAGAACAACATACATTGGTACTTTAATTGATGATGTTGCAGAATGTCCAAATAGCGACTATCTCTCTTATTATAAGAGACAGATGACCAATAATATCAGTAGTTATCGTTCCTGTCTTGCTATTTCTAATGGCAACTACGGAAAATATGGCGCCGAAGAAATCGAAGTTCAAATCCAAAGCAAGAGCTATGGCTATGCATGGAGAAATGGTCCGTTGTCCGGCTTGTTAGTTTGGCCAATTGGCGCATTAATAGATGTAATGACAGTTAGCTTTGCTAAAGGTGTTGGACAAGGTTGGGCACAATTACTTGCTATTTTGATTGTAACAATTATTGTTAGAGCATTAATGTTGGTTGCTACATTCAAACAAACAGCAGCATCTTCAAAGATGCAGGAGTTACAACCAGAACTCGCTAAGATTCAAGCGAAGTATCCAAATTCCAACACAAATCAGTATGAAAAACAACGCTTAGCGATGGAAACGCAAGCCCTTTATAAGAAGCACAAAATCAATCCTCTTACATCAATTCTTGTAATGATTGTTCAATTCCCAGTGTTCATCTGCGTGTGGGGCGCAATGCAAGGCAGCGCTCAATTATCTTCAGGTGAATTCTTACACTTGAACTTGGCTACATCAATTAGTTCAGTTTTAACAAACTGGTCTAACTGGGCACACCCAACATCAGGTGTATGGACAGCTTTAGTGCTCTTCTTATTAATGTCAGGTGCACAAACCGTTGCTATGTTATTACCACAATGGCTTAATGCTGCAAAGAAAAAGAAAGTTGCTAAATTAGGTCGTAACCCAGCACAAAAAGAATCAGATAATAAGATGAAATGGTTCACATATATTATGTTAGCCATGATTATCTTCATGGGATTCTCTTTAGTGTCTGCTTTAGGTGTTTATTGGTTAGTTGGTGCTTTATTCTCTATTGCACAAACACTAATAACACATGCGATTATGAATCGCAAAAAACACAAATAAAGGAGACAAATAATGAAATCATATACTGGAAAAACAGTTGAAGAAGCATTAGCCACAGCAAGTCAAGATAGTGGAACTCCTGTTGAAGAACTTATCTATGTTTTAACAGATAAAACAAAAGGTATTTTCACCAAGAAAGTTGTTGTTGAAGTTTACGATTTACCCGATGTTATTAAATACGCTGAAGACTATGTCTTATCGGTGGTTGATAACTTAGGTATTGAAAGTACAGTTAATACAAAACTCGATGATGATATCATCCGTATTACTATTGATTCTACACACAACCCAATTTTAATTGGTAAAAACGGTAAAACACTTCTCGCATTAAACGAGTTAACAAAACTCGCTGTCTGCAATCATTTCCACAAGAGATTTAGAGTATTGCTTGATGTTAATGGTTACAAAGACAACAAATACGATCGTCTTGCTCGTATTGCTCGCAAGTGCGCTCATGAAGTCCAAAGGACTAAAGCAACATATACATTTGATCCTATGCCAGCCGATGAAAGAAGAGCGATTCACAACGCATGTTCTGGAATGCCAAACATTCGCACTGAATCAATCGAAGCAGGCACACGCCGTAGAGTTCAAATCATTTACGTTGATTAATAAAAAATGCGCCCTTCTATGGGCGCTTTTTTGGAAAGGCATTTATGTTCGAAACAATTGTCGCGTTAGCAACACCTCCAATGAAATCCGCATTAGCCATCATTAGAGTATCTGGTGATGATTGTTTTTCGATCGTCTCTAAATGCTTTTCCAAAGATATTACAGAAATCAAAAAAAGAACCCTTTTGGTGGGGTATATTGAAGACAAAAATAGAAATCAAAAAATAGATGAAGTAGTAGTGGCTATCTATAAGGGGCCAAAGAGTTTTACTGGGGAAGATTTGGTTGAGATCATTTGTCATGGTTCTATGCTGATTTCCCAGCAAATTATTGATATTTTAATCGCAAATGGGGCAAGATTGGCCACAAATGGAGAATATTCTTCCCGTGCTTTTATCCACCAAAAAATAGACTTAATTCAGGCGGAAGCGATTAACGACATTATTAATTCAAGTACTAAAGAATCAAAAGATTTGTCGATGTTATCTTTAACGGGCAAAACAAGTGAATTATTGATGCCTGTAAAGACCCGTTTAGCTGATATTATTTCCCTGATTGAAGTTAATATCGATTATCCAGAATACGAAGATATAGAACAGGCTAATAAACAGCAAGTTATAACCATCTGTGAGGAAATTATCAATATGATAAATAAACTTGTTGATGATGGCGAAAAAGCGCGAATTATCAAAGATGGTATTAAAGTTGCTATTGTTGGTAAGCCAAATGTTGGAAAATCATCTCTTTTAAACGCTTTAGTTGGCGAAGAAAAAGCTATTGTAACAGATATTGCTGGAACAACAAGAGATGTTGTTGAAGGTGAAGTCAATTTAGGTGGCGTTGTTTTACACTTGCTCGACACTGCAGGTATTAGAGAATCTAATGATGTTGTGGAAAACATTGGTGTTAATAGAGCTAAAAAAGCTGTTGATGAAGCTGAATTGGTTATTGTCGTTTTAGACGGCACTAAAGAACTCGAAGAAGAAGATCAACAAATTTTAAACTTAACTGAAAAATCTAATAGAATTATTATATATAATAAAGCAGATAAAATTACCAATAGAAATGATGGTAATATTTATGTTTCTGCATTAACGCAAGATATCACACCATTAATTAAAGAAATACATCGCGTTGTCGGTTTAGACGAACAAACCTTTAAACAACCAGCTTTAGCAAATACAAGACAAATTGGATTATTAAAACAAGCCAAGAATTCGCTTTTAAAGGCTAAAGATGATTCCGCTAATGATTTACCTATTGATTTAGTTTCTATTAATCTCATGGATGCCTATTACGCCATCCTTGATATTTTAGGTGAAAGAAACAAAGCTGATTTAAGCAAAGAAATCTTTTCAAGATTTTGTGTAGGAAAATAATATGATTTTTGACACTCATTGCCATTTAAATCACGAGGATTTATACAATCGTTTGGATGAGGTTTTAGAATCTGCCAAAAAAGTTGGAGTCGAAAAAATTTTAGTTGTGGGATGGGATAAAACAAGTTCTTTAAAAGCAATTGAATTGGCTGAACAATACGAGTTTATATATGCTGCTATCGGTTTTCATCCAACAGAATTAGAAGGTGTCACAGAAGATGATTTTGAAGAATTGATGTCTTATGTTGATCATCCAAAAGTAGTGGCTATTGGTGAAATAGGCCTAGACTATCACTGGGTCAAAGATCCAGGACTAAGAAATTTGCAAAAACAATGGTTCATAAAACAAATAAACTTTGCAAATCTCCATCAAAAACCAATTTCTGTGCACAATAGAGAGGCTTTTGAGGATTGTTTGAACATCTTAAAAGAACACCCTCCAATCTATAGTGGTGTAATGCATTGCTATTCTGGAAGTGTTGAATTATTAAGTGAAGTTTTGAAATTGAATATGTATATCGGATTAGATGGTCCTTTAACCTTCACCAACGCAAAGACACCAAAAGAAGTTTGTGAGAAAGTTCCTCTTGACCGTTTGCTTTTGGAAACTGACTCCCCATATCTTGCTCCCCATCCATTAAGAGGAACAATTAATGAGCCAAAAAACATCGCTTTGATTCTTGACGAAGTAACGAGAATTAAAGGTATTTCTAAAAAACATATAAGTGATGTTATATTTAAAAACTCATGCAAACTTTTTAATATCAAATATGAAGAAAATAATTGATGGAATAATAATTGTTGAGGGCACTGGTGACTCTTCATATTTGTCTTCATTTATTGATGCACTATTTATTGAGACTAATGGTTACGATATAAAAGAAGCAGATATTGAATTTCTCCAATATTGTCACAAACAAATAATCATTCTTACTGATAGTGATGAAGCAGGGGAGTTTATAAGAAACATATTGACTAAAAAGCTGCCAAAAGCCATAAACGTTCGTGTGAATTCAAACATGTGTAATAAAAACGGTAAACATGGTGTTGCGGAATGCAAAAAAGAAGAAATATTAAATGTTCTTAAAGAATATTTTATAGACGAAAAAAATGAAACAACGAAAATGTCTTTAAATGATTTGATTTCTATCACAAAAGGGCAAAAAGAAATCAAAAAATATATTTCAAATTTCTTTCACTTAGGAACCACAAATAACAAAGAAATGTTAAAAAGAATTAACGCAATTGATTTAACTATAAGCGTTATTGAAAAGGAGGTTTTAGATCACTATGGAAATTAACAGATTTAATGTTATTGAGATAATAAAAAAGTCTGGTCTAGAGCCCGATAAAGATTATGGCCAAAATTACTTATTAGAAACCAACATATGCGAAAAGATCGTTGATTGTTTGGATGCACAACCCAAAGAAAAAGTTCTAGAGATTGGTCCGGGAATTGGATCACTTACTCATTTCTTATCATTGAAGGAAGTGGCCTGCTTAGATTTAGTTGATATTGACGAAAGAATGATTAATTTTTTGAAGATAATTTATAATAGAGATAATATAAATCTTATTCTTTCTGATATAAGAAAATACGACGTTTCTAGTTATGATAAAATAATTGGAAATCTACCCTACAATATTACTACAGAAACTGTTCAATATTTGCTTGAACATGCTAGAAACGCTAAAAAGTTAGTGTTGATGTGCCAAGCTGAAGCGTTTTCTCGTTTTTCAGACGTTACTGGTAAAGAATATGGACCACTTTCAATCTTTATTCACTTGTTGGGAACAATTAATAGAAAAATGACAGTTAAGCCTGGGTCTTTTTATCCAACGCCCAAATGTTCATCTATTGTATTCGAAATCAATATTTTAAATACATATGATTTTGACCATATTTTTTCAATTTTCAATTTTTCAAAATCAATGTTTTCAAATAGAAGAAAGACGATTCACAATAACTTATCATCTTTATTAGATGATAAAGAAAAGTCTTTGAAAATATTGAACGACTTAAACATCCCAATTAATAAAAGACCAGAAGAATTGTCTCCTGAGACATTCGTCAAAATGTATGACCATTTAAAAATGTATTAGTAAATTGTTTTCTAAGAAAACGTTAGATAAAATAAAGTTGCTTAATGAAAGTGAAAAATATTATATGAAAAGTTTGTTATTAAAAAGTTATGCAAAAATTAACATTTGCCTTAACGTAGTTGGCAAAAGAGAAGATGGATATCATGAATTAGATATGATTATTCTCCCCTTAAAGTTTCATGATTCTATTTTGTTTACCGAATTGCCACATGCGAAAGATCATTTTGTGACAATTGACGACTTTTCTCTTGGCCTTTTTAAATACAACATCGCAACTACCGCTATCGAAAAGATGCAAGCAAAATACGGATTTACTAATAAGTTTAGAATCACAATTCATAAAGTCATCCCTATGCAATCCGGTTTAGGCGGTGGTTCTTCTAATGCTGGTGTTGTAATTAATGCCGTTAATTCTTATTTAAAGTTAAATTTACCTTATGAAGAACTTGTTTCTTTATCTACTGGATTAGGTGCTGATATACCATTCTTTATTACTAATAAACCTGCCAGATGTAGAGGCATTGGTGAAAAGATTGACTTTGTCAATGTTAAAAACGATTATTATGTTTTATTAGTTAAACCGGATGCTGGATGTTCAACCCAAGGTGTATATGAAGTTTCAGATCAAATGGACTTACCTATTGGAGATGTTGAAAAAGTAAAAGAAGCCCTCGAAACTGGTGATGACGATTTATTAGCTAAATCTATTTTCAATGCTTTAGAAAAGCCTGCTATTTCTTTGGTACCAGAAATCCAAATTATCAAAGATAAACTCAAATTAGCAGGACTTAAAATTGTTCAAATGACAGGTTCTGGTTCTTGTGTCTTTGCATTAAGCACAGACAAGCGCTTAATCTATAGCGTTGCAAGGCAACTAGAAAAGCAATACTTAGTTGAAGTGACTAAAGTACTTAGATAAACGGAGGAGATTATGAATAAATACGCAATTATCTTAGCGGCCGGTAAAGGTAGCAGAATGCAATCAATTGATCCTAACCATTCTAAAGTTTCTTATCCAATTTTAGGAAAACCAATCATCAATTATGTTTTAGATGCGCTAAAACCTCTAGATTTCAAAAAAGAAGTAGTGGTTGTTGGTTTTGGTGGTGAAATCACTAAAAGTTTAGTGGAAAAAGAATGCGATGTTGTTTGGCAAAAAGAAATTCTTGGAACAGGACACGCAGTTCAACAAGCTGAACCTTTATTAAAGGACTTAGAAGGTGAAACTTTGGTTATTTATGGAGATACACCCTTGGTGTCTCCTCAAACCATCTCCTCTATTCTTCACATTCACGAAAAAGAAAACAATGCCTTAACTGTTGTTTCTTCCATTCTTCCAGATGCTACCGGTTACGGCAGAATGATTCGCGAAGAAAAGAGTAATCATCTTTTAGCAATCAGAGAAGAAACAGATTGCTCTGAATATGAATTAGGCATTTCCGAAGCTAACACTGGTATTTGCGTTTTTGACAATAAATTGTTATTCAAATATCTTAAAAAGATGGATAACAAAAATAATAGAAAATTATTTTACTTATCACAATTAGTTGAATTAATGCTTAAAGACAATCTTCCTGTCGGTTCTTTCGTCGTTGAAGACATGGTTGAAGTATTTGGTATTAACGACCGTATTCAACTCGCTTATGCGGCTAAAATCATGCGTAAACGCATTAACAACAAATTGATGCTTGAAGGCGTTTCAATGGAAGATCCTGAATCTACTTACATTTCACCAACCGTTAAAATCGGTAAAGATACAATTATCTTACCTAACACAACATTAATTGGTGATTGTGATTTAGGCACAGCTAATGAAATAGGACCTAATGTAGTGTTGGAAAATGTTAAAGCTGGTAATAATAACAAAATTTCTAATATTACTATTAGAAACAAAACTTTAGGTGACAACGAAAAACTCGGAGAATAAATATGCTTATCATTGACTGTTTTGGCCACAATATATATGTCGACAATGATTTGATTGGATACATCCAAGAGAACCAATTAATTATTAGCGGTAGAAAATTTGCTGACATTACAGATGATGGCATCATTTCTTTTGGTGAAAAACAACTCGGTTATGTTGATGACGATGGGTCTATTATCATCAACGGAAGAGAGATAGGTTATATAGATGGAGAGAACAATTTCGTCTTCTATAAATCGTTTGCTAATATTGCTAAATAATGAAGAATTGCAGTGGTTTTTGATGAAAAAAGAAGAAAAAACATTAAAAAGTAAAGTTATATACGATGGTAGAATTCTTCGCTTAAATTGTGATGATGTCATTACAAGCAAGGGTATTAAGACAAAAAGGGAAGTTGTCCATCATAATGGGGGAGTTTGTGTCCTGGCTATGATTGATGGGAAAATTCCAATGGTCAAACAGTTTAGATACTCCTATGGAGAAGAAATGTTCGAGCTTCCTGCTGGTAAACTTGAAAAAGGTGAAGATTCATATACAGCAGGCATAAGAGAATTAGAAGAAGAAGTTGGTCTTAAGGCCAATAAACTTACATCATTAGGATGTATGTATCCATCTTGTGGGTACACAAATGAAATCATTTATTTATATAAGGCGGAAAATGTTACCAAAACCCAAATACACCTTGATCCAGACGAGGATTTAGATGTCTATTATTTCACTTTAGAAGAGATTTCAAACATGATTTTGAAAAATGAAATTAGGGATGCAAAAACGATATGTCTTATATTTAAATATAAGGAATCAATAAAATAATTTGAAAAGAGGGACTTGATTATGCAATTAGTAATTCTAGCAGCCGGTATGGGTTCAAGATTCGGCGGATTAAAACAAATGGAACCTATGGATGATTACGGAAACTTCATTCTTGATTACTCTATTCACGATGCAATTCGTGCTGGTTTTGACAGTGTCATCTTTATTATTAAAAGAGAACACCTTGAGATTTTTAGAGAAACTATCGGTAAACGTGTCGAACCATTGATTAAAACCGAATATGCATTCCAAGATCTTAATGACTTACCTGAAGGATTTAAATGTCCAGAAGGAAGAGTTAAACCATGGGGTACCGCTCATGCTATCTTAGCAGCAAGAAATTTAATTAATGACAACTTCATTATCATCAATGGCGATGACTATTATGGACAAGAAACATATGAGGTTGCTGCAAAGTATTTACAAAGTTTGCCAAAAAATAGTGTAGGTAAATACGCGAACATTGCGTTTGATGTGGCAAATACATTAGCTGAAAACGGCTCAGTAAAACGCGGAGTTTGTTTCTACGATGAAAATCACTTCCTTACGAAAATGATTGAATCAAGTGTCTATAAAGACGAAAAAGGAGCCATTCAAGCGGAACCAATTGATGAGAAAGAATCAAAATTTGTTTGTGCTCCTGGACAACTCGTTTCCATGAACTTATTTGCGTTTTCAAGAGATATAATTCAAAATCTTCAAAAAAGATTTCCAATCTTTTTGAAGGAAAACATCCAAAATCTAAAATCTGAGTTTTTGATTCCAGAAGAAGTATCTCGTTTAGTTGGTGAAGGACAAGCTTCATTAGAGCTTATTAGTACTCCGTCAGTTTGGTATGGCGTGACATATCGTGAAGACAAACCTTCTGTTGTTAAAGCTCTTAAGGAATTAACTGATAAAGGTCTCTATAAAAAAGGTCTCTATTAATTTATTTAAAATTTGCTCTATAAATCAAAGGAAATAGGCTTTGCCTATTTTTCTTTTGGCTTGAATTCATCTTTATTGATTTTAGATATAAAGAAAACCCCCGGTCGAAACCAGGGGTCTTTTTAGCTTATGAAGCAATTATTTTTTTCTTGGGTTTCTAATTGCAGCTTGAGCAGCGGCTAATCTAGCAACTGGCACACGGAATGGTGAGCAGGAGACATAGTCTAAACCGGCTTTGTGATAGAAATCGATGGAGTTTGGTTCGCCACCAGTTTCACCACAGACACCAACGTGTAAGTCTGGTCTTGTGCTACGGCCGTCTTGAACTGCCATTTTAACAAGTTTGCCAACACCTTTTTGATCTAGTGTCTTGAATGGATCTTCTTCCAAGATCTTGTTCTTGTAGTAATCTGGTAAGAACTTACTGGCATCATCACGTGAGAAACCAAATGTCATTTGTGTTAAGTCATTTGTACCAAATGAGAAGAATTCAGCTTCTT
>JAEDDA010000014.1 GCA_016298185.1 Bacilli bacterium
GTTCGATAAAATCCTGTTTTTGACTAAAACCGGAATTTACTCTGAGAATTTACGATAAAAATTTATTCTTTATAGACTTTTATCTTTTTAAAACTAGTTTTAAGTGTGTCTACTACTAAGAGTGAATTAGTTAACAATTCACCAAGATTTAGCAAACACTTAACGATTTCGGAAGCAGCAATATTGCTGATAATAGATACCGCTAATGGATAGACAGACTTATCATCATTTGGGTTGTATTTTGGTAATTCGTCAAACAATGATTTGAAATCAGCGCTACCAGGAACAACCGCCATAATTTGACCTTTATAATCCATCACTCCCGCTGTCACAAATGGTTTATTTAATTTGACACAAGTATCATTGATCAAAAACTTAGATTCGAAGTTATCTGTGCAATCTAAAACAATGTCATATTTTTTAATAATTCTTCTCGCATTTTTTTCATCTAAACGACAAGGAAAAACTTTGACATCTATATCAGGATTTTTATTCTTTAAAACCTTCTTCGCGGTAATGGCTTTGCCTTTACCGACATCACTAATTCCATAGATTATTTGTCTCGGTAAATTAGTTTCAGAAATCACATCATTATCAACAATTCCAATATGGCCAATTCCAAGACAAGCAAGGGCTAATAAAGAAGCGCTTCCAAGTCCACCTGCACCTACGACTAAAACTGAAGAATTGAGGAGTTTTAATTGTCCTTCTTCTTTTATCTCACTTAGTCCAATTGTATATTGATATCTATTTAATTGTTCCTGGCTTAGTTTATCCATATTATCCACCACCACGAACATAGATTAAATCAACTCTATCACCATCGTTTAAATAAACTTCATCAAACTTATTTTTCTTGTAGAAAACATCGTTGACCGAAATGATTAACCATGGGACTGGCTCAACATCTTTGTAACGAAGTAAATCACCAATAGTAAATCTATCAGGATATTCACTTGATGTGATTAAATCAACAGTGAGTTTCATAGGATTATTCTATTGTATTTTTCTATAAAAGAAAAGGAGCTCACGATAGAACCCCTTTATATAGATAATCAACAATATGATTATTTAACTAATCTTTTTCTTCTAATGATGAAGTATAATCCGACTGCACTGATGGCAACCACACTAACAGCAACTGCGATAATAATCATTGCGCTATTGTTATTAATTAGATTGAATCCGTTGGATTGTGCGACATATGTTTGACCCCAGATGAAGTCTTCGCAATTATTAGTGCCATATTTTTGGACGATATATTTATACTTTGCGATGACTTTTTCTAAGTCGGAACCTGTTTCACTACCACCATCAATTGTCATTGCAACGATGAGTTCTTTTTCCTCAGCGCTTAATGATTGGTAAGCGCCCTTTTGTTCTAGCCAAACAGCTTTTAAATTTTCAAGTGTTTTTGTGCCAGCAATGACATCATTACAAACACTACCGACTTCATTTAAGAATTTTGTATTGAATGCTGCTAAGCCTTCATTTAAGTAAACGACTGGAACATTATCAACAAGTTTAACGTAAACTGCGTATGTGCCACCTTTACTGAATTCAAGATTATCACCATTCTTTGAAGCAAATGAATATGCTGCTCCTAATGTGAAATCAAGCCAGTTAATTTGTTTTTCGGCAGTGAGTTCTAATGGTCTACATTGAACAGTTCCTTCAACATCAGGAATTGTAACTGCGCCTTCTAAGAAATTTTGAGAATCATTAACTTCTGTCGTTAATCTAATGCCACCCGCAGCATCCCAAACTCCGATATTGGAACCTGTGAAAGAGGCATCACCAACCACGTAGTAACCGGTTCTCATATATTTTATATATAATTGACCAGCAGCGTTAAATTTTGTTGGTTCATATTCAGTTGAACAACTTGCATCTGTGTAGATGCCATATCCAACATAACCACTAATGGTATCAATTGTAGGATTGAATGCGCTACCATCATAAGCTAATTGAGAAGAAAGGCTTCTGGTTTCGATTAAGTTTCTTCCATCATATAGTTTAGCGGTCAAGCTAATTTCGTATGAATCGACATGTGGAGCGACATAGAACATAAAGTTGTCGCCTTCATATTTTGCAAAGACATCGTAATATCCAGCTTTTGTGGCTTTAAAGTTATCGCCTGATTTAACGCCCCAACCATTATCTGGATCAGCATAGCCGTTATCACCTAATGTAGCCCATTGATCATATGGAGTTCTATCAGTATAGAAACTACGAACTCTTAATTCATCATCAACTCCGAGAAAGAAGTTCATATGGTGTGCAACGTTTTCACCTGTTGTATTTGTCATTTTTGTTGCGCCACTATATGTCCAAGAAGGAACACTAGAGAAATTACCACAAATGTAGTAGCCTTCTTCATCAGGTTCATCTAATAGCGATTTCCATGTAATGTTATAATGGCCTTCACTATCAGTAGAATCTAAAAGAATGATTTCATCACCATTTGCAATACCAGTCGGATCGATAGTAACTGTTTGCAAACCTTGTGTTGCATTAGAAAAAATAAATTTTGCGTTTTCTGGAACATTAATATATCCTTCGCCATTAAACATGGTTTGTTCGCCTTCTAATTCTCCTGGCCATGCGGCATTTGTGGAGCCAGAATCATTCCAAATATAAATATAAAATTTATCAGTTGCATTTCCTAAGAACGTGTTAGATCTAACCCAACCTGAATTATGCAAAAAGTATCTATTCTCAGCATCAACGATTCTGCCATATAAAACAGTTGTTGTAGATGAAACACCATCAATTTTTGAAGATTCTTGATAATCAGCAGTTGTATACCAACCATCAAATTTCTTTCCTAAGGCGTAAGTTGGTTTATTTGGCAAATAGCCTTCATCAATTGTTTCTGTACCGCGTTTTACGCCATCAATATAAACATCAACGCTATAAGATGTTACAGGATTTAAATTAGACCATTCACCATCACAACCTGGATCTCCCCAAGAAGCAGTTGATGTTGTAATAGTAAATAGATCTTTACTATCAGTTGGGAAAGTTAGGTTTTTTGTCTTTGCACCCCAATCAGAAATTGCGCCTTCTCCATTCACTCTAGTAAAAATCACATTTTCATACTGCGCCGTATCAACATCAAAACTCCATAAGTCAGTCTCTCCGTCTACAGCTGTCATTCTTTCGCCAGGATATGCAGCTTTTGTGCCGCCTGTTCCCCAGCAATAAACACCTACCGCTGCGCCATCAGTCTTCCACCAACTTTGCGTGTTTTTGCAGTAAATTGTTCTAACAGCAGCTTCTGCAGGCCTAACGCTCATATTGGAAGCAGCACCTAAAAGTCCTGCAGTAGCAACACTTCCGGCCATAGCCAAAGAAAGACCCAAGGTTAAGAAAACATGTTTTGCTTTCATATGTTTTTCTCCTTCTGTGTGTTTCAAAACGAATACACACGTATACTTACATATATTATACGCAACATTATTTTAAAAAGATAACAATTTATCCTTTTATATTTCAAATTTTTGGCAATAAAGAAGTGGTAGTTTTGTTCGACTACCACTTACTTTTGTTAGTTATTCTTGAACAACAATCGCGGAATAAGCAGGAATGTTATTTACTGTTGCACCATTGTAGGATGCTAATACTGTACCTGAACTAAATCCGTTTGTTGTGGAGCTATAACCATGGCTATCAAAGTTCACGATAACTTTAACAGTTGTGCCGTTATACTTACGTTCAAATTGCAAGACATTTGCACACGTACTACCATTGCAATAATACTTGTATTCAATAGAACCAAGAATTAATGCTTGAGCAGCCGCACTACCATCTGTCTTAATGTTAACGAAGTTCTTTAAGATACCAAATTGGCTATCACTTTGTGTCATTTGTGTATTTGCAGGAACAACTGTACTTGATGCATTAACTGTATCCCATTGAACTTTCATCTTAGAACCAGTTACATAGTAATCAGTCATATAATCGCCAGTTTGATCCGCGGTCCACTTCATTGGTTGACGATACCATAAGTCAGCGTAATCACTTTGTGCATTGGTTCCACTTGGGAAGTTGCCAGTCATGCCGATTTCATCACCGTAATAAATCCATGTGAGACCTGGCATCATAAGTTCGGCAATTTTCACTAAATTCGCACTTCTTTCCATTTCCGCATAATTACTTTCAGTAATTGTTCCTTGCGCTTGTAAACCACTTGCATTGCCAGAACCAGCAACACGATTAATAACACGGGCGATATCGTGGTTAGATGTGAATAAACCTGGCAAGGATATATCACCACGATATGTGTTATATGTGTTATAAATTGCTGGGAAGTTCCAAGCCTTTCCTTTTGCTGCGCTTAACGCGGAATCAGAGTTCAATACATCTGAACCCATTGTTGGATTATAAACGCTGGTGTTTGTGAACATTCCACCCGCAGTACCATAACCACTTGTGGTGCCTGTTCTACCTGTCGCAGCAGCGCTTGTTAAGTTGAAGTATGAATAGAAATCAAACATACTATCAAATGCTTCGTAATATGGAGAAACTTGGTAAGCATGTCCGTCAAAGTTTTCACCAACAAAGAATACATTCTTTCCGGCTTTTTGAGAAACATTAGCTTTTAGTTCTCTAAAGAAGTGTAAGTTTTTAGTTAAGTTAGATGAATAATCACCAGCAGCAGCTATATCTTTAATAATTGTGTCGCCACTTCTTGTGGTTGTTTCATCCGCCATATAGATGTGTTTAACAGCGTCTAATCTAAAGCCATCGACACCAACTTCTCTCACCCACCATGCTGACATATCTTCAACAGCATCACGAGTGCTCTTATATGAGTAGTTGAGTTCTGGCATACCAGAACCAAACTTCGCATAGAAGGAATATGGATGGTCACCATAACGATACCATGATTTTTCTTCTTTAATTGCGGATTGTGTATTGTGGTTGCCCCATTGATAGTAACCACGATAGTTAGTATCTAAGTTAGCACTTCTTACGAACCACTTATTAGATGTAGATGTATGGTTAAGGACTAAGTCCATAACAACTTTCATACCTTTAGCGTGTGCGGCAGAGATGAGTTCTTTATAATCCGCTAAAGCGGTTTCAGATGTCACTACGCCACCGTTTTGCACACCAGCGGTAGAAACTGTAGAACCAAATTTAGGATCGACCATTTCATAGTCGGTAATGTCATAGCCGTGATATGAATCTGATAATTGAATAGGTGTTAACCATAAGGCCTTCACACCTAATGCTTGTAAGTAATCTAATTTACTTGTAATACCATAAATATCACCAAATCCATCACCATCGGAGTCAGCAAAACTACTCACCATGATTTGATAACCGACACCAACGTATTTGAAATCTTCTGCAGTTGCGGTTTTAGCCGGTGTAGACGACCAATTAATGTTGTCGTATGAACTATTACCATAAGTAACATTTGTGCCGTCATCACCTTCAAATGGGTCTTTATTGCTTGTGCTTGGTGCGGTCTTTGGATCTTGAACATTATCTTGAACAACGAAAACGTGATAGGCTTTACCGCCTCCCACTAAATCCATCGCATAATCTTCTAATGTGACATATAAGTTAGAACCATCATTTACCCAGAATCCACTGCTGGATTGACGGGTTGAAGTTTGAACAATTTGCAAACCAATTTGTTCAGCATCGTCATATTTGACTGTGGTTCCACCCATAACTTTAGTAGATGAGTTCCAGCCACCATCATATGTACCATTTAAATCGATATCGACAAAAGCGCCACCGAAATCATCAACTTGAGAATTCCAGTCGAATTTTGCACCTTCACCTGCATTTGGTTTATATGACCATGCCCAAACATCCCAGTCACTATAATCACCTTTAAAACGGTAATAATGGTAATAGAGATGGTTAGCCACACTGCTTTGTTTTAAACCGTTCATATAGGCTTCAACTTCAGCTTCTGTATGATCTGGAATTGTATTATAAGCAGCGTAATAAACTTGGTTAGAATTACCTATGGTAATCTTTTTACCAGAAACAACCTTAT
Organism: Bacilli bacterium; assembly: GCA_016298185.1. GTDB lineage: Bacteria > Bacillota_I > Bacilli_A > RFN20 > CAG-826 > RUG13091. The sequence continues at coordinate 6,023 of JAEDDA010000014.1, forward strand.
CGACATTACCAAATTTCTTTGTGGCGTCATATTCTGTTGACCAACCAACAAATATTTTACCTCCAGCATTTTTACCAGCAGGAAGGTCGATTTGTTCACCGGTTTTACCAGTCTTTCTGACTATATCTGTTCCATTACAGTAGTTAAATGTGATTGTAAATTCTTGCTCGATAAAAGAAGAATCTCCACCGGGATTTGCGCCTTGCTTTTGACAAGCAGGTAAAAGTCCCGCAACCATACATATTGTAATAATTGGAAGAATTTTATTTTTCATATATAACCCCCTCAAATTACTTGCGATTAACCATTATATGCTACCCAATCAGAACACACATAAGAATATGTTCCGGAGGTGCAAGTAATGTTATTGGTCTTATTGTAAACACGGCCAGGATTATTTCCAGATTTGATTTCCCAGTCAGGTTGAGTAGTTCCGCTAACACATCTTGCTAGCAAGAATCCATCTAATTCATTATTAACTTCAAATGTTAAAGCGGCGCCTTCATTGATGAATGTAGCTGAATGCCAGCTGCCATCATCAAAAGAACCCCATGTCCAAACGAAGATAACGCATCCATCGCTTGTGATCCAACTTGGTAAACCTGTACATGTATAAGTAATGACTTCGGATTCATCTTTTTCATATCCGGTAATCCAGAATGAGTATCCATCAGACCATTTCTTTAACCACACTTCAACATTCGTGGCGTCGTTATGGATGGTAAAACCATCATCCCATGAGCCATTCTTGTTGTTTTTATTTGTGGCATCTTCAGCGTCGGAACCAGGTCTAATTGTTTCATTACCATCAGTAAATGTAATTTGAGCGCCTGCGGTTACGGATTCCAATGTTGCTTTATATTTAGATACTAAGTTGGATGGATCACTTACGTCTTTTTCAACTTCGGTTAATCCTTTGGTGTTAGAACCAATAGTTACATAGTAAGGATATGTTGCTGGATCTGGCGGAACGACATCTCCTCCGCCACCACCGCTACCACCGCCTAGTGTCCATGTGGCAAATAAGGTCCAATTTGTTGTAATTGGTGTATTGAAATCAAATGGTGTTACCCCCACTTCATCTTCACACCATTGTTTAAATGTGTAATTTTCCTTAGTTGGATCAGTTGGTTTTTCAACTGTTTCACCATTTTTTACTTCTACTGGTACTATTTCCGAGCCACCCATAGAATTAAATGTTACTGTCCAAGTATCTTTTCCTGTTTGTCCACCATTATTTCTCGTATTGCACCCCATTAATGCAAGAGAAAAACAAAAAGCAGCGGAACAAAGGATTGCTAAAGAATTCCTTAGTTTCATAAGTATTTCCCCCAAATTTTTATACAAAATCATTATACGGAGTATTTATTTTTATATGCAACACATACACACTTATGCGTACACTGTTCAATAAATTGAAAAATATTGACGTTCTTTGAATAAAAAGAAAAGGAAATCAAGCACTAATTTTTCAACAATTTTTTCCATATATTTATATAACAAATTTATTTTGGTATAAAAATATAATTAATATAAATCTTGGGTTACTTTGAGTTCCATTTCTTTAAGGAAGAAAAAGATATGAAAAAATGGCTTCAATTTCAATTGAAAGCAAACCATTAACATTTGTATAATATTAGCGACTAAAAGAGGTATATAAATCATGGCAAAAGTAATGACAATTAACTCTGGCTCTTCGTCTTTAAAATTCAAATTATATGAAATGCCAGAAGAAAAAGTTTTAGCTGCAGGTAACTGTGAAAGAATTGGTTTAGCCGATGGTATTTTCACCATTAAATACGATGGTAAAAAAGATCAAACATTCCCAGTATTTAAGAATCACGAAGATGCCGCTAAAACAGTAGTTAACGCCTTTATTGAAAAGGGTATTATCAAATCATTTGATGAAATCAAAGCCGCAGGACATAGAATTGTTCAAGGTGGTAAATATTTCAGCAAATCCGCAATGTTTGATGCTGATACAGAAGAAAAGATTCGTTCTTTAATTCCACTCGCACCACTTCATAATGCGGCCCACTTAACATGTTTTAAAGCATTTAAAGAAGTTCTTCCAAATTGTCCAATGATCGCTGTTTTTGATACAGCATTCCACCAAACAATGGAGGAAGAAGATTACACATTCGCAATTCCATACGAATTAACAGAAAAATATGACATCAGAAGATACGGCGCTCATGGCACAAGCCACAAGTACTTATCTCAAGAAGGACTTAAATATTTACCAGGTGTCGAACATCCAAGAATTATTTCTTGTCATATCGGTTCAGGAGCATCTATTACCGCGATTAGAGATGGTAAATGTGTCGCTACATCAATGGGCTTAACACCTTTAGGTGGAATCATGATGGGCACAAGAACAGGTGATATGGATCCAAGTGTCTTCAACTATGTTGTTCAAGTCACAGGTAAATCCGCTGAAGAAGTCTATCAAATGTTCAATAAACAATCCGGCTTCTTAGGCGTCGGTGGTTCTTCTGACTCAAGAGACATTCTCGCTAAAGCTGAAGAAGGCGATAAGAGATGCATCTTAGCCAACAAGATTTTCAATAGAAGAATTGCAGACTTCATTGGTCAATACTATGTCCGTTTAGGTGGATGTGACTTAATCATCTTCTCCGCAGGTATTGGTGAAAACGAACCAAGAACCAGAAGAGATGTCTGCCATTTAATCGAAGAATCATTAGGTGTTAAGATTGATGAAGATTTAAACTACACAATCCATGGAAAAGAATGCTTAATTTCCACACCAGATAGCAAGATTAAAGTTGTCGTCATCCCAACAGATGAAGAAGTTATGATTGCTCGTGATGCATATGAAATGTGTATTAAATAGAATAGGAAAAATTTTATGAAGAAAGTCGATCCAATTATTAAAGAATTCTCTTCTCCATTCATCAAAGATATCCGTCGTATTATTAGAGCCGTTAAAAGATATGACCGCATTTGTGTGTTTCGCCATTTAATGCCTGACTACGATGCTTTAGGAAGCCAAATGGGCTTAGTGACTTGGTTAAAGGATAACTTCCCAAATAAGGAAATCCACTATGTCGGTGATAACCATGTGACATTCACACCAAGATTATTCCCAGAAATGGAAGAATTACCAGAGTCTTGGTTCAAAGAACCCTTCTTAGCGTTTATCTTAGATGTTGGCAATGAAAAGAGAATTGCTGATCCAAGATTTAAAAAAGCAAAATACAAGATTAAAATTGACCATCACCCAGATGTTGAACATTGGGGCAATATCTCCATCGTCAATACAAGCGCAGCTGCCGCAACTGAAAACATCGTCAGCGCCTTATTAAACCTCAAAGGCGACTATGTTATGAGCAAAGAAGCAGCGACATATTTCTATATCGCACTTGTTGGTGATTCAGGTAGATTCCAATATAGCTCCACAACCGCACATACATTTGCCATTGCGGGTGAATTAATCAAATGCGGAATTGAACTTTCTAAGATCTATCAAAACATGTATCTTAAGAAAGTTGATGACCTTAAAGTTACAGCCTACATTTTAAACCACTTCAATGTTTCCGAAAAAGGTGTGGCTTACTATGTATTAGATAGTCAAATTCAAAAGGAGCTCAAGATTACTACTGAACGCGGTAAAGAGAATGTTAACTTATTCTCTAACATCGAAGGTATCAATGCTTGGTGTTCTATTACTCAAGATGACAATCCAAAAGAACCATGCTGGAGAATCAGCATTCGTTCTAAAGAAAAAGCCATCAATGGTGTTGCCACACAATTTGGTGGAGGCGGACACGCACAAGCTAGTGGTGCAAAGATTGATACACTTGATCAATTACCAGAATTCATCGCCGCGCTTGACGCTTTATTCTAGAGAAATAACTAGTTAAAAATGTATCCAAATTGGGTACATTTTTTTAATGTATTCTAATATAATAGATATTAGTTATGAGATTTGTACCATTACATGTAACAACTTGTTATTCGCTTCTTCAAAGTGGCCTCACTATGGAAAGAATCGGACATGCTTTAAGCACCAACGATTATTTCGCTATGGGCATGAGTGATCACGAAACAATGGCGGGAGTTCCACCATTTGTGAAGATGATGAATAAATACAAGAAACCATACATTATTGGTGAAGAGTTTATCGTTGATGGCGATAGTCTTTCTTTATATGTCTTAAATGAAGAAGGATATCGTAACTTAATTAAACTTAATTCTATTTCTCAAAGAGAAAATCTCACCATTGAAACATTAAAAGAACATTCATCCGGTTTAGCGGCGGTCTTAGAAACTGTTAGAGGCAAGTTTAAAGAATTATTCGTGGAGAATTATGATTCTTCATTTAACAAATATCTCTTAAATCTTTCCGAACCATTTAAGGATGAATTCTATTTGGGCATAGAAGTTACATCTAAAGAAGGTGTGAAATACGCGAATAGAATAAGAAAATTCGCCAATGAATTTACTTATAAATGCATCGCTTTCCCAAAAGTAATGTATGAAAAGAAAGATGATAAAATCATCTTAGATATGGTTGACGCTATATCTAATGATTTAAAACTCGATCATAAGGTGGCTTCTGGACAAGACTATTTTATGAGCGAAGATAACTATGCGAAAATTTATTCCAAAGTGGAAATGGGCGCCACTATTGAATTAGTTAAGAAATCAACATTTAACTTCTCACAAAAAAGAGGACAAGTCCTCCACTATCCAGTCGAAGATTCTGAAAAAGAATTAAGAAGAATTTGTGAAGATAAATTAAAAGTATTAAATCTCACCGATGAGAAATACATCAACCAACTTAACCATGAATTAGAAGTTATTTTCAAAATGGGTTATGCGGATTATTTCCTCATCGTTATGGACTATGTTAATTACGCTAAAACTCACGACATCTTAGTGGGTCCTGGTAGAGGTTCCGCTGCTGGCTCATTAGTGAGTTATTTATTAAATATTTCCGAAGTTAATCCTTTGGATTATAATTTACAATTTGAAAGATTCTTAAACCCATATCGTCAAACAATGCCTGATATCGATGTCGACTTTATGGACAATAGAAGAGATGACATGATTCAGTATTTAAGAGATAAATACGGTTCTAATAGAGTGGGTGTTATTGCCACATTCCAAACTATCGGTGCTAGACAAGCTCTTAGAGATGTTGGAAGAATCTTTAATTACAGTACAAGACATATTGACTTCTTAACTAAGAAACTCATAAATAAAGAATACGGATTAAGAGAATCTTATAAGAAACTTCCAGAATTCCGCGCTTTAGTGGATTCTGATAAATACTATTTAGAAATTGTTGCTTTAGCGAGCAAACTTGAAGGGCTTCCAAGACAAGCTGGTCTACATGCTTCAGGTGTTATTTTAAATGACAAACCACTTGAAGATTGTATTCCTGTATCCGCTTCTATCGATGATAACTACATCACTCAATACGAAGCTGAATACTTAGAAGAACAAGGTTTATTAAAGATGGACTTCCTTGCTTTAAGCAATCTAACAATTATTTATAATTGTGTTAAACTCATTAACTATAGACATGGATTAAATCTTGATCCCGATAAGATTCCTTATAACGAAAAGGAAATCTTTGATTTAATTCTTTCTAATAAAGTACTCGGCATCTTCCAAATTGAAACACAATTAATGAGAAGATTGCTTAAAGTACTTAAACCATCAACATTTGATGATATTGCGGTTTTATTAGCCCTTGATCGTCCGGGTCCTATGAAATATGCTTCTACTTACGCAAGAAGAAAAGAAGGCAAAGAGAGATTTGGCTATCTTTCTGAAGAATTGAAAGAGATTTTATCACCAACATATGGAATTATTGTCTATCAAGAGCAAATTAATAACATCGCGGTTAAAATGGCGGGTTTCACATTAGGTGAGGCGGATTTATTTAGACGTGCAGTCTCCAAAAAAGATAAAGATAAACTCACAGGACTCAAAAAACAATTCATCGATGGCTGTTTAAAGAAGGGTTATACACAAAAAGTTAGTGAAGAAACCTTTAATGATATTTTGAAGTTTGCGGAATATGGATTTAATAAATCCCACTCTGTGGTTTATGCGATTATCGCTTGCCGTATGGCGTGGTTAAAAGCCCACTACCCACTTGAATTCTATGTTTCATTATTAGGCGGTAGTTCCGCAACAAGTGATTCTAAATTCAGTGAATATGTTTTAGAAATGAATTCATTAGGTATTAAGATGCTTCCACCTGATATCAATGAATCAATTAATACATTCATTATCAAAGATAATGCTATCTTATATCCATTAACCGGTATTAAAGAAATTAATATGAATATGATGGAGAAGATTTATAACGAAAGGAAAGATAATGGAAGATTTAAATCCTTCTTTGACTTTATCTCTCGTATGTTTAATCAACTCACTTCTTCCCCTATTACCGAACAGCAATTAAATAACTTTGATTCCAAAATGGAAATCTTAGTTTCTTCTGGTGCTTTTGATGATTTATATCCATCTCGTGAATCAATGAGAAAATCCATTCTTAAAGGAAGAATGTACGCACAAAACTTGATTGTTGAAAACGGGCAACTCATGTTAGATAGTTCCATCATTCCTCCTCCGCTTATGACGGAAGAAAAAGATGATCCAGCATTTAACTTAGATAGAGAGTTTGAAGTATTGGGCGTGATGTTATCTGATAACCCACTAACACTTAAGAAAGATAAACTTCAAGCCAAGGGTGTTATTAACATCATTGATGCCAAAGAAGAAAGCGAAGAAGTCTTAATTGCGGGTCTAATTAAGCAAAAGAAAGTCATTAATACGAAGAAAGGTGAACAAATGGCGTTCGTGAAGATATTTGACGAAACCGATGAATTAGAGTTCACCATCTTCCCAAGAACATATAAAGAATGTGCTTCTCTAATAGAGAAAAACGCATTGATACTTGTAAAAGTAAAGAAACAAACAGGACAAGATGAAGAGACATTCATCGCAAATGAAATTAAGAAATTGGAGGATGAATAAATATGCCACGTATAGTGATTATTGATGGTAACTCATTACTTTTTAGAGCCTATTATGCAACAGCATATCCAGGTGTAGAAATAATGAGAAGCCAGGACGGCACACCCACTAACGCTATCTTTGCGTTCTCCAATATGATGAATAAATTTCTCTCCACATTAAAGGAAGGCGAATGCTTATTCGTGGCTTTTGATGCTGGAAAACATAATTTCAGACACGATCAATTAGAAACATATAAAGCCAATAGAAAACCTGCACCTGAAGACTTAGTAAAGCAATTCCCAATAGTAAGAGAATTTTTAAAAGCTTTAGGCATTTATCAATTCGAAGAAGTTGGTTTTGAAGGTGATGATATTGCCGGTACAGTAGCAAAACTTGCGGAAAAAGAAGGATACACAGTTGATGTCTATACTTCTGATAGAGACTTCTTACAATTAGTCACTGATAAAATCACCGTCAATATCTTAAAAACCGGATTATCAAATGTCGTTCCAATGACACCCGCTTTAGTCAAAGAAACATATGGTTTTGAACCACTGCAAATCATTGACTATAAAGGTTTAAGAGGTGACGCAAGTGATAACCTACCAGGTATTCCAGGAATCGGTGAAGTAACCGCAGTTAAATTATTAAGTGAATACGGTAGTTTCGATAACATTGTGGCTAACGCCGATAACATCAAAGGTAAAGTTGGTCAAATGATCAAGGAACACCAAGATATTGGTAAGATTTCTCGTGATTTAGCAATCATCCAAACCAACATCGAATTACCATTTGCTATTAAAGATTTAGAGTATCAAGGATATGACTTTCAAACAATTAATGAATTCTGCCAAAAATATGGTTTAAAACAATTCATTAATAAGGTTCAACCAAAATGGAAAAAGAAAGATTTCGCTAAGGAAGATTTGACTGTAAAAGCAATTAAATCATTTAAAGGTATTGATGTCGGAAACGATATTGGTATTGCTTTAGACTTCGCTGATGAAAATTACACATTGAGTGATATTTATGGCATTGCAATTTCCTTTAATGGTCAACATTACTACATGTCTCTAGAAGACTTAGAAAACGATGAATTCGCAAAATCCATTTTGAAAGATTCTTCAATTAGAAAATATTGTTATGACTATAAGGCTATCAAGGTTGCATTAGCTAAAAGAAATATCGAAATTAACGGTGTATATTTTGACTTGCTAATCGCCTCATATCTTGTTGATAGTTCCTTAAAGAACAATCCAGAAATCGTCATGAATATATATGGTGTCGACTTCTCTACAAACGAAGAACAACCATCATTATTCTCCGCAGAAATGCCACAAAAAACTGCAAAAATGGCTTATTTCTCATTTAAATTAAAAGATAAAGTCTATGCCGAATTAGAAAAGATTGATGCTGTTAAGTTATATGAAACACTAGAAGTCCCGCTTATCGACACACTTGCCGACATGGAAATTGAGGGATTCCCATTAGATGCAAAGAAGCTCGATGAATTTGGCGATGTTTATAAAGAAAAACAAGCTGCCTTATCAAAAGAGATTTACGAAATGGCGGGAGAAGAATTTAACCTTGCTTCTCCAAAACAAATCGCTGATGTCTTATTTAACAAAATGGGATTAAGCGCCAATAGAAAACAATCCACTTCTGTCGATAATCTCAAAGACATTGCGGATGAACATCCAATCGTTAATAAGATCCTTGAATACCGCAAGTACTTCAAACTTGTCTCCACATATATTGAAGGCTTAAAAGCACACATCCATAAAGATGGTAAGATTCATGCTAAATTTAACCAAGCCTTAACCACTACAGGAAGGCTATCTTCTAGTGAACCAAACTTACAAAATATTTCTGTCCGTGATGAAGAAGGAAAACAAATCAGAAAAGCTTTCTATTATCCAGATGATGATATTGAGATTTTATCTCTCGACTATAGCCAAATTGAACTAAGAGTGTTATCTAGTTTATCAGGCTGTAAAGCACTTCAAGAAATCTTTCATTCAGGTGAAGATATTCACGCTGCCACAGCAAAGAAGATTTTTAACCTAGAAGGTGAACCAACAGACTTAGAAAGAAGAAAGGCCAAAACCGTTAACTTTGGCATCGTTTATGGTATCTCTGACTGGGGATTAGGCGACCAATTAGGAATGGGTCCAAAAGAAGCGAAAAAGATAATTAATAGTTTCTATGAATCATTCCCAGAAATCGGTACATTCTTCCAAGGAATTATCGCTCATGCCACTACTAACGGTTATGTCTCCACCTTATTAGGTAGAAGAAGATATTTAAGAGAGATTCACGATAGCAATTATCAAGTGAGAGAATTTGCTAAACGTGCGGCAATGAATGCACCTATCCAAGGTACTGCTGCTGACCTTATCAAGCTAGCGATGATATCAGTAGCCAAAGCCTTAAAAGAAGGCGGTTATAAATCTAAGATGGTTTTGCAAATTCATGACGAATTAATTATCAAGGTTTATAAGAGCGAAAAAGAACAAGTCTATAATTTAGTTAAATCCACTATGGAAAATGCTATGCACTTTGATGTGCCATTAGAAGTTGATGGAGGATTTGGGAAAACTTGGTACGAAGCTAAATAGGAGAACATATGCCAGAATTACCAGAAGTAGAAACTGTAAAAAGCGTTCTTGAAAAAGTCGTTAATGGAAGAACCATCCAAAAGATTGATATCTTAAGATCTAGTTCTGTTCCAGGAGACAAAAAACAATTTGTTTCATCCTTAACAGGTGAAAAATTTTTGTGTATGTCTCGAATTGGCAAATTTTTAATTTTCCATTTAACTAATGACAAAGTCATTATCTCTCATTTAAGAATGGAAGGTAAATACTACGAATTGGAAGAAAAAGAACCAAATACAAAATATGCGCGCGTTGTATTACATTTAGATAATGGGCATAAGGTTTGCTATGACGATTCTCGTTGTTTTGGATATATGAGATTAAGTAACGAAAGTATTTATCTTAATGATAAAGAAATCGCAAAACTTGGTCCTGAACCATGGGATGCAAATGTTAATGTCATAATGAAACAAGTTAAGAGAAGTTCCTTACCTATTAAGAGTGCCTTATTAAGTCAAACTCTTATGACAGGATTAGGGAACATATATGTTGATGAAACTTTGTTTGCGGCGCATATACATCCACTTACACCTGCGAATAAAATCACAAAGAAACAATGGGAATTAATTAAACAAGAAGCTTCTCGTATTCTCAAAGAAGCCATCGTTTCTGGTGGTTCCACGATTAAGAGTTATCACCCAGGTAAAGATATTGATGGCAACTTCCAATCCAAATTATTAGCGTATGGCAAAGCCGGAAGTAACTGCCCTGAATGCGGTACACCATTTAGATTTATTAAAGTCGGTGGAAGAGGAACAACCTTCTGTCCAAAATGCCAAGAATATCATGGTAAAGATATTAAAGTTGCTATCTTTGGAAAAATTGCTTCTGGTAAATCTACAGTTTTAAATATATTCAAAGAGCAAGGAATTCCTACTTTATCCGCGGATGAAGTTGTTAAAGATTTATATAATAAGAAAGAAGTTATTAACTCAGTTAATAATACTTTCGGATTAAAGGGTAACACAATTGATAGAAACGCCTTAAGAAATCTATTAGCAAATGATTCTAAAAACATCAGAAAGATCAACAAAATCGTTCACCCATTAGTGAAAGAAGAAACCAAAAAATTCTTAAAAGAAAATAAAGGTTTAGTGGTCGTTGAAGTTCCACTGCTATATGAAAGCAAAATGGATAATCTTTTCGATGTCATCATCGCTGTTGATATCAAAGAAAAAAAGCAAGCCGAATTAATTTCTCAAAGAGATGGTAATAAAGCCAAAGATTTAAAGACTATTAACAAGGCATCAACTTTTGATAGCAATAAAAATAAGGCCGACTTCATCATTAACAATGATGCCGACCTTGATTCACTAAATAAGAAAGTAATTAATATTATTAATAAATTGAAATGTCGCCTAGACTAATTTCTTCATCACACATTGATTGAATTAGTTTAGCAATTTGTTTGGCGCGGATAGCACCTGCTTTTGTATTGCTATAAAGTGCTTCGATATCAGAAATTGTGAAGTCGCTTGTAAAGATTGTCAATAATCTCTTACTTGCTCTTGTAGAAAGAATTGGAAATAAAATTGCGTCTCTTACGAAATCATTTTTGAATTCATTTCCGAAATCATCTAAGACGAGAATAGGGATATTAGAATATAATTCTAATTTCTTATCAAATTCATTCTTTTTCTTTCCATAGCCCAAATCGTTAATTTCACGTAATCTGAGCGTGCTATTTAAGAAACAAACTGGACCACGATTCTTTCTTGCGGCGTCAACAATTAATGCTGCGGCAAAGTAAGAACGTCCACTATTTTTGTTGCCTGTTAAATAGATCCAAGAAGCTTGTTTATTTTTGATAAAGTCATGATATTTAACCATAGCTTTATTTCTGCCACTTGTTCTATCGACAGAACGGAGGGAGGAATCTAACCAATCTTCTTCAAAATCTCTAACGACAAATTGCTTTTTAAAAGATATATCTTTTAAGAGTTCTTTGCACGGCACCATTTGTCTATCAACTTCGCCTTGAGAATAAATGATTCTTGTGCAAAGCAATGGATTTGATTTAGCACATTTCTTAACGCCTGGACATTTGCTGCAATAATTGATATCTCGGACAAGATCATAAATCTTTACGATATTCTCTTCGACTTTATCCGCAGGTATGCCTAATTCATTACAATATTTAATTGCTTGCGGGCACGCCATATAGGATTTTTTCATGTCTTCGAGAAGTTTCTCGTCAGCGTCATAGTTTGGCAAGTTACTAATTTTAAGCTTTTCCATTGTCGTCTCCTCCATCTTCTTCTATATCGTCAAGCAAGGCATCCCAGTTAGGTTCTTCCTTATTTGCTTTTGTCTTCTTATCGGTTTGTTGTTGTTCTAGAACAACAGGTATTTCACTATATTCTTTTCTTTGTTGTCCGCGAGACACTTTCTTTAAATAGTTCATCGCATCGATTGTTGTAGTCACTCCTTCTCTTGCTAAGGAAGCGCCAATCTTTTCGCAAAATGAACGAGAAAGAATATTGTTATTTGTCGCTAATACATAATCGATAATCGCGTTAATGACTGAGTTATTGAGATTGAACTTCTTAGATAAATCATTCACGATTCTTAAGTCACTAAGTGCGGGTTGACTACCATTTTGTAATAACGCTAAGAATTGTTTTGGCGTACGGGTTTCCATAATGTTAATCTTGCCCGCTAACTGGCTATTTCCAGAATTCTTATTTGAAGCACGATTAAGTTTCTTCGTTAATAAATATGAGTATTCTGTTCTTTCTTGGAACATTGCACTTAACTTATCAAAGTCCACATGTTTTCCTTTTGGAGCGTATGGATCATAGACTGATGCAACCATAGATGCCGCTTCTTCAACACTGATACCATTAAGCGTGGATAATCTTTCGATTTCCTTCATATCTTTCTTAGTGAAGGCATCTTGTTTTATTTGAGAAACCTTTGCTAATTGTTCAAAGAACAAATCGTAATTAAATTCACTGTTAATCTTATTGCTTCTTCTTCCGATCGCATTTACACCTTGTAAGGCTTTCATAAATGCTGGGTCGTCGAAGTTTGGTTGGAAGACTTCCACAAATGATGCAGAAATATCTTTTCCTTCTTCTTCGTTATTGAATTGATAGATGGATTTAAATCTATTGGCATCAACATCGCCCACTGCTTTGATAAGCATTCCATATAGAAGCGTATCGTCGAAGAACTTTGCAGGAGTTTTTGGAGCAAAGACTTGGTAATGATAAATCTTCAAACTGCTTTTAGTTTCAAGAATACTTCTTAATAAACCAACAGCTTCAAGCCTTTTTCTTGCTTCGACAAAGTCGCCTGGTGACATTTGAAGTCTATTTAGCAACTGATTGTGAGAGATAACACTGGTGATTTTTTGGTTCTTAGATTCAGAAACAAGCGTAAAGTAAACTGCTAATGCAGCATAGCCAATAATTGGTTGATAGAGGTTTGATAAAGTTTCTGTATCGTAGTCAGCAATCAAAGACTTTAACTTCACATCTAAGTAATCGTTTTCTGATAAAATGACCATCGTTTTCTCCTTGTTAGTGGCTCAATTATGCTTGAAGAAAAGTGGCTTTTCAATATGAAAAAATGAAGAAAAAAATGGGGATAAAATTATCCACATACATATATAAATAATTTATACATAGTATAAATACCTACGACTAACACCCATATATAGGCGGGTTTTCCACATTGAAATTTGTGGATAAATATCTACCAAGTAAGAAAATGCTAATCAAAGAAGAAAAAATGTAGTAAAGTATTTGTAGTTTTATTGTGAAATAGTAATTTTATTTAAAATTGCTAAAAGATAATAACTGAATAATACATATTGAGGTTGGAAAAGTATGATTAGAAAAATTGCAGTATTAACAAGTGGCGGCGATGCCCCAGGTATGAACGCTTGTTTGAGAGCGGTCATCAGAGCAGGTCTTTATCAAGGAATAGACATGTATGTCATTTATGACGGTTTAAGAGGTTTAGTTGAAGGCCAAATTAAACAAGTTAATAAAGACTTTACACAAGACATTATTAATAGAGGCGGCACAATTATTAGAAGTGCTCGTCTTCCAGAATTTAAAGATCCTATCGTTGTCGAAAGAGCCGCTGATCAATTAAAAGACTTTGAAATCGATGCTTTAGTCGGTATCGGTGGAGATGGTACATTTAGAGGTCTAAATGACTTAGCAAAACACGGAATCAAAGTCGTCGGTATTCCTGGCACAATTGATAACGATGTCGGTAGCACAGAACAAACTATCGGTTTCTCAACCGCTTTGAATACAATTTGTGAATGTATCGATAAACTCAAAGACACATCAGGCAGCCATCAACGTTGTTCCCTTATCGAAGTTATGGGACGTCACTGTGGTGACCTTGCAATGTATGCTGCTTTAGCGGAAGGTGCTGAAGGTGTTATCTGTGTTGAACATCCACTTAAAGAAGATGTTTTATTCCGTAAATTAAGAAAGATGAAAGCACAAAATAAGAGCCACGCCATTATCATCGTTTCTGAAAACTTATTAGACATTCATGATTTAGCAAAGAAGATTGAAGAAAAGACCGGATTTGACACCAGAACTGAAGTTCTTGGTAGATTACAAAGAGGTGGTTCTCCATCCGCTGAAGACCGTGTCTTAGCAGCAAGAATGGGTGCAAAATCCATCGAACTCTTATTAAACGATAAATGCGATAGCAGAATTATCGGTGTTAAGGGTGGTCAAATAGTTGACTTGCCAATTGAAGAAGCTGTGAATATGAAACATGAACATACACACGGCTTACGTGATCTCATTGATATGCTCCAATAATCTATTATTGTTTTATATAAAAATTATAAAGAAAGAAGCCCGCTATTGTATTGCGGAGGGAAAGAATTATGAAAGTACAACAACATGACGGTTCCATTATTGAAATGGACAAAACCAGCGCAGAAGCCTTAGAGGTCTTGAATCACTCTACTTCTCACTTATTAGCGCAAGCTATCACAGAACTTTATCCAAAAGCGTTGTTTGGATTTGGTCCTGCAATTGAAAATGGATTCTATTACGACATTGATTTCGGTGATACACCCATTACCGACGAAGATCTTCCTGTTATCGAAAAGAAGATGAAAGAAATCGCCGGAAGAGATTTAAGAATTATTCGTGAAGAACTAACAAAAGAACAAGCTCTTGAAGTATTTAAAAACAACCCATACAAGGTTGAATTAATTGAAGGTATTAATGAAGACATCACTACATTCAAACAAGGCGACTTCATCGACCTTTGCCGTGGACCACATATTATGTCCACAGGACTCATTAAACACTTTAAACTACTTTCTTTAGCAGGCGCCTATTGGAGAGGCGACAGCAAGAATAAACAATTAACAAGAATTTATGGTACCTCTTGGTTTACCGCAGAAGATTTAAATAAGTATCTCGAACTTCTTGAAGAAAGAAAGAAGAGAGACCACCGTATCTTAGGTAAACAACTCGGCATCTTTATGTATGATGACTTAGTGGGTAGAGGTTTACCAATGTGGTTACCAAACGGCTTTATCGTGAGACGCTTATTAAGCGACTACATCATGGATAAGGAAATCGCTTTAGGTTATAAACACGTATTAACTCCATGCTTAGGTAATATCGAATTATATAAGACTTCAGGTCACTGGGCCCACTATCAAAAAGATATGTTCCCAAAGATGGATGTCGACAATGAATCATATGTCTTAAGACCAATGAACTGTCCACACCACATGGTTATGTATAGAAGTGCTTTGCACTCTTATAGAGAATTACCATTAAGAATTGCCGAGATTGCAGCGGACTTCCGTTTCGAAGCTTCTGGTGCATTGACTGGTATTGAAAGAACAAGAGCGTTCTATCAAAACGATTCCCACATCTTTTGTATGCCAAGTCAAATCGGTGATGTCTTTAAAGAAGTCACTCAACTCATCCTTGATGTCTATCGTGATTTCGGATTCCAAAACTATGACTTCCGTTTGTCCTTAAGAGATCCTAACGATACTGAAAAATATTTCGGTAATGACGAACTCTGGGAAAAGAGTGAAAATCAATTACGTGAAGTTCTTAAAGAACTTGGTGTTAATTATTACGAAGCTATTGGTGAAGCAGCATTCTATGGTCCAAAACTCGATGTTCAAGTTAAATCCGCGATTGGACACGATGTCACATTATCCACTATCCAACTCGACTATCAATTACCAGAAAGATTTGAACTCACCTATATCGATGAAAAAGGTGAAAAGGCTAGACCTGTTGTTGTTCATAGAGCAATCTTAGGTTCATTAGATCGTTTCATCGCCTTCTTAATCGAAGAAACTAAGGGTGCTTTCCCAACTTGGTTAGCCCCAGTTCAAGTTAACCTATTACCAGTTAATAATAACTTCCACCTTGAATACGCACAAGAATTATTAAAAATGTTCCGCGAACACAAGATTCGTACAGAGTTAGATGATGGTAACGATAAGCTCGGTTACCGTATGAGAAACTCACAAATGAGAAAAATCCCATACACCATCGTTCTTGGTGATCACGAAAAAGAAGATGGAACCGTTACCTACCGTAAATATGGTTCGCAAGAACAAATCACCGTTAAAGTTAATGACTTTATCGCGATGATTGATGAAGAAATCAAATTGCACAAGTAATTCAAATAATTAAGGAAAGTATAACTTTCCTTTTTTATTTTGTTGACACTTATCATTATTAATGATAGTATTTTACTCGCAAAATATAGGTAGAAAGCAGAGGCACCCGCTTCTCGCCAGATCGACACGTATCGATTGGCTAACGCTACATCTTAAGGGCTAAGATTGTTAACGGGTGCATGCTTGCATCCGTTTTTTGTTAAAAGAGGTGATATTTATCGGTACAAACTATTCTGGCAACAATCAACAACGTAAGCCAAACAATCAAAACAAAGATATAGTTAACGAATTAGTTCGTTTTCCAACTGTATTATTAATTGGTCCTAATGGTGAACAATTAGGAACAATGTCCTCAAGAGAAGCACAAATGAAGGCTAATGAGTACGACTTAGACTTATTATGTGTCGCACCAAATGCGCAACCTCCAGTGTGCAAAATTATCAACTATGGTAAATACCGTTTTGAACAGCAAAAGAAGGCTAAAGAAGCCAGAAAGAACCAACACACCGTCGAGACCAAAGAAGTTCAATTAACTCCTCAAATCGGCGCTCACGACATGGAAACTAAAGCACGTGCTGCCATCAAGTTCTTACAAGATGGTAACAAAGTTAAAGTTGGCGTTAGATTCCGTGGAAGACAAATGACTCATATTGAAGTTGGTCAAGAAGTCATGGATAAATTCATCGCATCAGTCAGCGAATATTGTGTCATCGAAAAGTCCGCCAATATGGATGGCCGTTGGATGATTGCAATCCTCGCACCAAAAAGAAAGTAGGAGGAAACAAATATGCCAAAAATGAAAAGCAAAAGAGGCCTTATGAAAAGAATTAAGGTCACAGGCAGTGGCAAAGTCACAAGACACCACGCATATGTATCACATTTAGCCCCACACAAAACAACAAAACAAAAGAGACACTTAATGAAGTCTGCATCCGTTCACAAAACAGACTACAAGAGAATTAAGTTCCTCATCGTTAAGTAAGGAGGTAACCGTTAATGGCTAGAGTTAAAGGTGGCACAGTTACACGTGCCCGTCGTAAAAAAATCTTAAAAATGGCTTCTGGTTACTTCGGAAGCAAACACTTACTCTTCAAAACAGCGAAAGAACAAGTGTTACACAGTTTGAACTATGCGTTCAATGATCGTCGTAAATTAAAGAGCGATTACAGAAAATTATGGATCAGACGTATCAACGCTGCTTGCCGTATGAATGATATTTCTTATAGCAAATTCATGTTCGGTTTAAAACAAGCTAACGTCAACGTCAACCGTAAGATGTTATCCGAATTAGCGATCAATGACCCAGCTGCTTTCGCAGATTTAGTCAAATTAGCTAAAAAATCCGCTAAATAATTATTGGTGGCAAAAAGAAACGAGCCTCTCAAAAATGAGAGGTTTTTTCTTTTTATAAAAAAGAAGCACCCATAGAGATGCAAGCTTTTGCTTCCACCGGTGTACTTCCATTTTTAATATATTATTTTTACAATAATTCAGAATCCTTTTTTTCTTCTTCGTCAGATATGAATTTTACTTCAATATTTGACAAGGCTTCTTTTAAAAGAGGCTCATAATCGAATTGTTCTTCATATTTCAAACAGTCTTCTAATTTAGGCGCGGTCTTTGGACTCTTTGGAGTAAAGATTGTGCAACAATCAATATAAGGACGGATTGAGATGTCATATGTTCCAATCTTTACAGATGTGTTAATGATATCAACTTTATCCATCGTTGCGCATGGTCTAATGATAGGCATATTTGTAACATCATTAATCACGCGCATAGATTGAAGTGTTTGCGAAGCAACTTGTCCCACGCTTTCACCTGTAGAAATAACTGGGCAATGTCTCATTTTCGCTAATCTATCAGCAAGTCTAAACATCATTCGTCTCATCATTGTGATGCAATAGCTTTCATCTACATGATCATAGATAGCTTCTTGAATCTTAGTGAATGGAACGATATGGAGTCTAATCTTTGCCTGATATCTATTAAGAACTTTTAATAAATCTTCTAATTTATATATCACGCCCACCTGCGTATAAGGAGGGGAGGCAAAATGGATGCATTCAATAGTCACACCACGTTTCATAAGTAAATACGCTGCGACTGGTGAATCAATACCACCTGAAAGCATATGCATGGCTTTACCACCTACGCCTAATGGATAACCACCAGCGCCTGGAAAAGTATGAGAGAAGATATAAACCGCTTCATCTCTAACTTCGATAGAAAGCATGATGTCAGGATTATGAACATCAACGGTTAAACCTAATCCACTCTTTAAGATATGACCAGCGACAATACGTGTGATTTGGTCAGATATAAGTGGATATTTTTTATCTGTTCTTTTGACATGAACTTTGAAGGTTTTTCCTGTTTCTTGTTTGATGAGTTCAAGAGATATGTTTTTAATATTTTCAATATCTCTATCAAGAGACTTATGAACAAGAGAAAGACCTTGAATACCACTCACTTCTTGTAAGCGTTCAATAACAGGTTTATAGTCTACGCCATTGAGTTCCACATAGATATGGTCATGACGCATATAGATATGTAATTTATCAAATTCTTTTAAAGCGCGTTGGCAGTTATGAAATAGGACTCTAATGAAGTCTATCTTGTTCTTTCCTTTTGTGGAAAGTTCACCAAAACGCACCATGATATGATCATAGGTAATCATTATTTAAGCTCCTTAATAATATTTTCAAGTACCGAGATAAATTCTTTAATTTCATCTAGGCTATTTTCATAAGAAAGAGAAACACGAACTGTATTATGAGCAAGATTATCGCTCTTGCCTAATGCTTTAACAACATAGCTAATAGGTTCTTCTTTTGCGTGGCATGCACTAACACTAGAAACCATAATTCCACGTGATGATAAAGCTTCCACAACGACACTAGCCTTCTTGGTTAATGTTGAGAAGTTAATGATATAAGGATTATCGAAACTGTTTAGTTCGTATAAGTCATTTCTTGATGCAATATAATTCTTCAAAAACGCTGCAATTTCGCTAATTTTTACGTAATTCTCGCGTATTTTGCTATTTTCTAATCTAATTGCCTTGGCTAAAGAAACCGCTAAAGCAACATCGTTTGTCCCACTTCTAAGATTGTTTTCTTGCCCTCCACCAGAAAGCAATGGAAGGAGTTCAATCTTCTTTCTTTTTATTAAAGCGCCACTGCTATTTAATCCATGAATTTTATGCCCTGAGAAAGAGAACATATCTAATTCGTTATATGGAAGTTCAATTTTTCCCAAGCCTTGTGTGACATCACTATGGAAGGCAATTAAAGGATAAGATTTTAATAAGTTAGCAATCTCATGAAGAGGATTAATTGAACCCACTTCATTATTGACCGCCATGATAGAAACAAGGATCGTATCCTTTCTAATCGCAGCCTTTAAATCATTAACATCCACTACACCATTTTTATTAACTGGAAGATAAGTAACTTCCAATCCAAAGTATTGTTCGAGTTGTTTAAATGCTTCCAAAACAGCGGGGTGTTCAATGTTTGTGGTAATTAAATGTTTGCCTCTATTTTGGTGTTTTAAAGCATAGCCTTTGATGGCTAAATTATTTGCTTCTGTCGCACCACTAGTGAACACTAATTCGTGGTCTCTAACACCAAGAGTGTTGAGTATTTGTTCTCTGGCTTTTTCTAATAAACGAGAGGCTTCTTGACCTGGGATATGAATAGATCCAGGGTTAGCAAAATAAAGGTTCTTGGTTTTGTTAAAAGAGTCAAGAACCTCAGGATTTACTTTTGTGGTAGCGGCGTTATCTAAGTAGATGATTCTATTTGCCACTATCATTACCTTCTTCTACATGCATACGGCGGTAGATGCCATTTGCATCGTGATATACTTTAACGAATTCACCTTCAAAGAATGACTTCTCTAAGACGCATAATTGTTGGTGAACATCCATTTGATGATTGCGATCTCTATTCGCGTACACGATAGCGGATTCCGCTAATTGTTCTTCACGTAATTTATTTTCCACATCATCAAACAAGTCATTTGCGGTTGTCTTTAATTGTTCCACTTTATCATTGATATAAACGACATCAATTGGTTGCACCTTAAGGTGTTTATCAATATCGTTAAGCATTTCATAGCAAGTTTCTGCTTGAGCTCTATATTGTTCAGTAAATGATTGAATACCAATTTCACGTAAGATAGCTTCGCTTTGCTTGCAGCGATAGTAATAAACAAACACTAAAGAATATGCTTCTTCACATGACGTTCTTAAAGATTCAATGTATGTTTTGAAGTCGCTTAAACTCTTATCAGCGACATCATAGTCCGCTTGTAAATCTTCGAGTTTCTTACGAAGGATAGAATATGGTTGCTTTGTTCCGCTGTGGATGAAGTTATCAAGAGTTCTCTTACTTCCGCCCATTTTAGTCATAACTTCTTTTAATTCTTCGATATGTTGTTTTTGTTCATCGGAAATGATGTAAATCTTTTCTACTTCTGGTAATAAAGAACAAACCTTTAAGAATTCTTTTTCTAAGTTAATTGCAGCTTTATATAATTTGTCTGCGGCTTCTTCGAAGATGGTTTTGTCATCAACTTCGACATTTAAAGAAGATCTCATTTGTTCAATTTCATCTTGAATCTTATTTATCTTTTCCATCGCACCAGCGGTTTGGAGATTAATGAGTTGTTTCTTTAATGCTTCTATAGTGACATTCCATTCATCGACTTTATGACGGAAGGAAAGGTTGAATAATGGGACACCTTTCTTCTCCACTGCTACATATTCGTTATTTAAAGACTCAATCTTTTCAGGTAAGACAGATTGAATCATAATGCATAAATTTGGTAATTGAGATAACGCGGTTTCTAAAGCGGCAATGACTTTAGTGATTGTGGGAAGTAATTCATTCGCTTCTTCATATTCCGCAGTTTCAATGTGTTCTTCAAATTCAACGAAGGAAGTATCTAATTTTTCAAAGACTTTATTAAATGATCCAGCAACGAGTTCTAAGTCATTCGCATTGGAATAGAAGATTTGTTTCACTCTACGATAGTTTTCTTTGAGTTTTAAGATGGCTTGTCTAGCTTCTTCTTCTGGTTTGATTATTTCATATAATTCCGCATCAAGGGTATTCACAGATTCTTCAAAAATAGCAATTGCTCTTTTTGCATCGCTAATAACGGTCTTGATGTTCTTATATTGTCCAGAAGCCACTAAAGAATTAAGTTGTTTAATCATAGATTCAGCGAACTTATCATCATTATCAAAAACTTCTTTGAACTTCTTGGAATAGATATTGTACTTTTCAACATAAAGGAGATTGGTTCTGGAAACGATTTCTAAGTGATGAATATATTGTGTGTCTTGACCCACCAAAAGGGCGTCGAAATAAGAATACTTTCTTTCTAATTCTCTGATTTGTTTTTTCACTGCATTGCGTGAAAAGACAAAGATGTAAAGCAAGACACCCAAAGCCACAAGCACTGCGACAATGCCGATGACAATGAATATGATTGCAATTTGTTGACCTGATACTAATATATTCATAACTCTCTCCTATTGTATTTTTATATTTGAAACTACATTAAAAAATGTAAGTCGATATATGGCTTGATAATATTGTATAGTTTGTAAATCAATTTTTTAAGGAGTTTTTTAGCAAATTCTTTTTTGTTTTAATTATATTAACTTGTTTTTGAAGAAAATTGATTATTCTATGTGAACTTACTCGGCAATTGAATTACCGAGCATTTTGGTCATGAATTGATTTATTAACGCGATCAATTCATCTCCTGTTGGGTAGTTCCTACCCGATATCCCTACATTACCAGCCTTGCCATTCCAATTAACATAATCTTCATTCAAGAACTGGTCTGTGACAGGAATATATTTTTTAGAAGGATTAGACAATCCTGCTTTAGGCATTAAGAAATTATCATTATTATTTTGCCTATAAATTCTCATAATGTTATAAGCACCAACTATATCAGCGTTATAAACGTTGCTATATTCTTTAAATAAACCTCTATAAACCCTATTGCTTTTATTTGCAAATTCTTTACAAACATTAAGACTATTAGGGGAACAAGAAGACGAATAAGCTTCTTTGACTTTAATTAATTCAATGCCAACTAGTTTCAACTTATAATCTAGTAGTTTATAGATCTTTGAAAAGTTGATAGCCCTTACATTCTGATTGAAGCGGTGCTTTTCTTTGTTATTAGCAAACTTTTTATTCGTTTCTAATAATCCCTTTAAATCACCGATTATTACTTTTGAGACATCATGGGATAAACAATAATCAGCAATTGTCCTTGTAGCTCTATGTAAAGTTAGCTTAATTCTTTTATTCTTCATATCATATAAATGCTTTATCCTCTTTGTTGTCTCTCCTTTCTTATGAGCGGGATAGCATTTATCAAAAAGTGATTGATAATAAGCAATCTTTTTTGAGAAATAGTAATTGGTATTTAAAAGAGAATGACCCGAGACAATAAAAGAAGAACCGTTATTGTCATAAACTGAAAGCAGGTTTTTAACTCCAATATCAATGCTTATATAGTGCTTATTATCTTCGACTTGCTTTTTAATATCTTTTTCATATGTCACATAGACTATGTATCTATCTTTATCGATGTATGAAAACTCAATTTGTTTAATATTATCAAAATGTCTTTTTAACTTGATGTAGAAGAAGTTATCGTTGATTTGATATTTATTGTTAAGGTGTTCTTTGAGCCTTTTAGGAATAGAAAAACGAATCTTATCATCAATAACTTTGAAACCACATATTAGATAATTAATGTTCATATGGTAACCATCTTTCTTATAGTAAGGCGATTGTGGCTCGTTTTTGTTGTCTTCGATAGACACATCTTTATTTTTCTTCACCCATTTACTACGAAGCGTTAAGTATGACTTCCATGAACGATCTAAGATAGCTAATACTTCTTGACTAGTTTGACTAGGTAAAGACTTATACCAGATATTATCTTTCAATCTTT